>JAFAUA010000270.1 GCA_019243595.1 Acidimicrobiia bacterium | reverse complement strand
GTCGTCGGAGATGTCGACCGCGCGACCGACGCGGCCTGTTGCGCGGAACCCGACGCCTCGCCCTGGGCACCGGGACCGCCCGGGCTACCCGCAGACGGCGCGGTATCCGTTGCGGGGGTGGGGCCGGAAACGGGAGCGACTGCGCGGGCGCGGGCCGGGGGCGCCTGCGCCCCACCAAGCGCCGCGACAGCGGCGATCAAAACGGCGGCGTTGACACAGCCCAACCCCGCCCGTGCGCGGCGCCGGGCGCCGTGCATCCACGTCGATGACACTCCGTTCCCCTTTTGCATTGCGTGCGTTCCCTACCGACACGTGGAGAATCGGCGCCCGACGCCGACGCTTTAGCGGCACTAACTGCCGCAAACGGAGAAAGGGCATAGACGGCGCGCACCCAGCTGACATTCCCCGGGCTTTGAATGAACGACGCGGCTGCGGCGGTGTGACCCGATGCCGACAAACCGGCGTTCCGGGTCACTTTGGTTCAGCCGACCAAGTCCGGGTTGGTGGATATTCCGGCGGTCGGGGGCGCCAACTGTGGGTTGTCTGCCCGAACAACCGAGTCTCGATCTGGCGGCGGTCAGTCCGTACTCGCTTGAGGAACGATCGTCTGGTCACGCCGACCCGTCGAAGCAGGTGGCGATGGTCGATCGCTACGGCGATGCTCGCCCCGGTCACGAGGAGCTTCCACAAGAGACGGGCACATCGGTGGATGGGTCCGGGGAACCGCTCGAGATGCCTCGGCAATGTCTGGCAGTGGAACTCGACGTGGACGATTTCGTCGTCGTGGATGCGGGCGAAGATCTCATGCAGCGCCGGATCATCGATGCCGTCGCGCAACGATGAGTAGTAGGTCAGGGCAATCACCTCGGCGACCAGCAGGACAAGCACCTCGGTACGGAGCGAATGAAGGCGACGGACGAGCACGAACACCCGGTCTGACCAGTGTCTCGTGCGCAGCGGCACCCCGAGGTCGCTCAATACGAGCTCGAGGAGCCGGGCGTGCTCCTGCTCCTCAGCGACAAAGTGCCCAAGCGAGTCGACGTAGGCCGGGTCGGCTCCCGCTCTGCGCGCCGCTGCCAACAGATGCTCACCTGTACCGGATTCGCCGAGCTGGAAGGTTGCGATCGAGGGGCCAAGATCGTCGCGGAGAGCGGGTCCTGGTCGTGCCGAGACGGCCACGACATCCCGATGCTGGCCGGCGCGCGCCTCGAACCGAGACAACCATTCGGCAGTCGTCGCCGGCGTGATCTCGCCGACAGCCATCTCCTCAGTTCAACACACCGGCAACGACAGACCATGCCAAGGATCGAGCCGGCGATTGGGACGGTGTCGACGCGTACGAGGCAGCGCAGCTCTCGAACACCTCGTAATGGCGCGGCGGTCGCAACTATGGAACTGCCCAGAAGGCGTGGCCGCAGCGGCCGCCCGAGGCGTGGGTGAGTCGGTGGTGGTCATCTTCGTACGTGCCAAATAGGTTGGATGAGTGCCGGCAGGAAGTCCGACGCCGCGGAATCGCCAGCATGCTCGGCCGGCTGGCGATGACGAGGGGTCACTTGCGGAAGGGGCCGAGTGCCCGGTGCCGTCCCAGGTCCCTGTGGCTAAGCGGAGGCGCCGGCGTCGACTCATCGCAGCGCCCTTCGTCGTGCTGCTGTTGTTGGCGATCGTCTCCTATACGAGTTGGATCCTGCGTCCCACGAGCCTGCCGTGGAGCGTGAACAGCGTCGAGTGGGTAAGGCACGACGTCCCGTTCGGCAACTGGCTGGCCGACGAGACCGAGCAGGGTTACTACAGCTGGAAGGCGCCGAAGAAGGGCGGCCCACAGAGGAAGACGCTGCCGGCACTCGGGTTGAACTCAGCTCGACTCAGCCTGACGGCGCCACCGGGTGTTGGATGGCCGCCTTCGATCCAGCCCGTCTTTCCCCAGCCGCTTCCCGGCGAAGGGGTCTGGAACCCTACGGGGCCACCCGTCGACGGTGGCCCACCGGTGCTCGTCACGACATATCGCCCGGAGGTCGACTACCCGCGACTGGTCGCCTATCTCGCATGGTTCGACCACACACGTAGCAACCTGGCGTACTACCCAGGCCGGTACGAGCCCCCGCACGCGGCGGTACGGGGGCCGATGATGGTCCCGCCGAGTCAGCGCGGGCGACTGCTGGCGACCTTCAACGCCGGCTTCACCTACGTGGACGGCCACAACGGCTCGACCGACAACGGCCGGGTGAACGAGCCGCTCAAAGACGGTAATGCCACGCTGGTTGGCTATAGCGACGGTCGCGTCGACATTGTGGACTGGAGCGACGGCCCGAACGCGGGGCCCGACGTCGCCTGGACCCGCCAGAGCCTGGCGCCGATCATCTGGAACGGCGCCCTTAACCCCGCGTTGAACGACCACCCCAATAGCCCACAGTGGGGTTACGGCCTCGGTGGCCGAACCCGCGTCTGGCGCACCGGCGTCGGTATCGACGCCCGTGGGAATCTCATGTACGTCGCCGCCGACGGTCAGTCGGTGATCACCCTGGCAAAGATCCTCCAGCACGTCGGCGCCGTGCGGGCGATGGAGCTCGACATCAACCCCGAATGGCACACGCTCATCACCTACACCCACGATCCCGGTTTGCTCCCGACGATGGTGGAACCCAACCCGATGCACTCGGCCAACCGCTATCTCGTCCGCGACGACCGAGACTTTTTCGCCGTCTACCTACCGCTGCCCGCCCCGGTGGCGGTTCCGTTCTCGTAGGCACCCTGGCGTCTCGAGGCGCCGATCCGAAGCGATCGGCTTGCTGCCCTCACGCCGGCGTTCTTGGTCACGCGAGGATCCGAGGTGAGTTGCGGTTTATGGGATGGCGCCCGCGTGATTATCGAGCGGTTTCACGAGCCCACCTAGGCGCACATAGCGGGACGTACGTGCCCCTCTTTACAGGAGCGTCAGTAGTCCGACGGCGAACAGTACCGCCGCGGCAATCACGCCCATCCTGGTGTTCAGCCGGTGAAACCTCGCGAGCGAGCGAGAGTGCCTCAGGGTCCTTCGCGAGGTAGCGAGGATGCGTGTGTTCCCACGGAAGCCTGGGCATGACAAGGCCCGACAAGACCATGATCACCACCCCGAGGAGGACAAGGAACACGCCGACGACGCTATGACCCAGGTGCTCGGAATCGGCACCTACAAGTTGGTGGGCCTTCTACGCAAGCGCCGCTTGAACATGCCCCGATAGCGCCGTCTCTCCCGCTCCAGAGCCACGAACTTCGGATCGGCGGCTGCCTCGTAATACTCCAACTCCGCTTCGTCGTTGCCCTGCTCGACCAGCCGAGCCAGCCCGTCTTTCAGTGGCTCGTCCGAGGGGAGATTCTCGAGCTCGGAGAAGACGCCGTGGGTCGCCGTGAGAACCTGAGTGTTACGGCAAGGCGCAGGTGCCCATCCAGCCGCCGGAGAAATACGGTGGTGGTGGCGGGCCGTTGGGCTGGCCGGGGTCGGTCACCACGCCCCCGACCGCTAGGAAGTTCGCCTTCTGCTGCTGGCCCGCACAGGCTCGCCGGGGCGCCTCGTGGGGGTCGCCACCGGTGCGGTTGGGGCTGTCCGATGGCGGCGGTGGGCCGGTGCCGTACTGGTCGGCACCCACGGGGCCGGCGTCGTAGATCGTGATGGCCGAGCCGTCGTAGGGGAACGACGTGATCTGGGGGATGCCCCAGAAGGGTGAGGACGGGTCGTAGGTGTACGCGCCGCCCGGGTCGTTGGTGCCTGACCGCCGGCTCGCCACCACTGGCGGCCCGACCGACCGGGCGCCGATGGTGCGGGCCTCGTCCTCGGCGGTGATATTGGCCACCTGGTGGTCGCCCCACGCGATCTGCATCAAGACGTGATGGTCGGGCGTGTGCGGTAGCAGCCCGTCTTCGGCGCTGGCCGTCATGTGAGACGCATAGCCGTCGGGGTCGGCCCGGTCCCACAACGACTGGATGAGGTCGAAGATCAGCATGCGTTGGGACTGGTCGGGATAGAAGAAGTCGAGCACGCCCGAAAAGCCGATCTGGGCCGTCGGGTCGGTGGGGTTGAAAGTCAGCGGGTTGAACTTGGTGAGCGGCTGTGCGGCCACGTAGTCCGTGGAGCGGGGCAGCAGGATCGAGTAGTCCATGCCGTTGACCCCGAGCGTGCAGTGCTTGACGTCGATCGAGACCGAGCACACGGTGCCGCCGTAAATGCCGCCTTGGCTGTTGCCGTCGTAGAAGACGCCGTTCGTGTCGATGAACGAGCTGTGGTTGGCGTACTGGAAGGCGGCGTTGGAGGCGAAGCCCTTGGGGTTGGCCAAGAGGCGCTGGAGGTACAGGAAGTCGAGCTGGCCCTGCTGGCTGCGGTCGACGAGGATCGGGAAGTGGGACACGTCTTCGATGGCGATGAAGGCGTCGACCACGTCGGGCGTGTCGAACCCCAGCCAGTCGGTGCCGCAGTACATCATCCCGAAGCGGTTGGCCATCTCCTCCTGCGGAGAGACGTCGACCTCGGTGGCCTGACCGAACAGGCCGTGGCCGTACTCGACTGGTCGGACGCGCTGGTGGTTGGTGAAGGCATTGCGGCCCACGTTGCAGACGAAGTTGGCCTGGTAGGTCTGGCCGGGAACCTGGCTGGGCACGGCATCAGGGTTGGCGGGATCGAGCAGGAACTGACTCGGCGTCGGGCAGTCGTCGAACGGCGCGCCGATGGGCGTCGGTGACGTCACGGCGGCGCATTTGACCGGTGGCGAGCAGGTCGGCGACAGATAGCAGGGCACGGTGAAAGTGCCCGCGATGCGGCGGGCGACGTTGGCGTTCTGGGCCGGCGTGTAGTTCGTGACCGAGCTGACCGTGAACGCAGGCGCTGCGCTCCCCGGAGTAATTCTGCCCTTGGCGGAGTCGGTCGTCGTTTGGCCCAACTGACCGAGCGCGTCGTCGCGAATGTGAAGGAGCCGGCCGGTCACGTTCGACGTGCTGGCGGTCGTGAAGTCCCATGCGAGGTAGAGGCTGTTGGTCGCCCAGCCCGCCTCAGCGAGGTCGGCGAAGATCTTGCTCATGTGCGCGGCGCGGGGATCGGCGGGTGACATGCTGTTGTCCAAGTAGGCGGTGAAGGCCGGGGACGGTGTTGCGAGGGTGCCGTCGTCACGAACGAGGTGGCGGAGGCCCACGATGTAGCGGTGGCCATCGAGCAGGTTCTGGGCTGGGTGGATCATCAGGTCCTGCTGCACCTGACCGACGGCGCCGGCCGGCAGCACCCCGGCCTCGGCGGTGTACTGGTCGACCTCGGCCCAGACCGGGACCGTTCGGCCGGTCGCGGTGTCGAGCAGGATCACGCCCGGGTCGGGGTTGTTGGCTGGCTCGTTCATCGCGAGGTCCGTCGACGGCGGGAGGCCGGAGGGCACGAGGTCGGCGTTCTTCGTCATCCCCGGCACGACGGTGAGGATCTGGGCGCCGACGCTGAACCCGTCGCTGCGATTCAACTCGGTGGGCTCGACTGGCTTGCCCTCGACGTTGTGCGGCATGGCCATGGCGTTGAGGTCGAGGCGGCGCCCGGTGGCGCTGGTGGGATCGGGGCGCGTGAACCAGTCGTTTGGGTACGGAAGCAGGCACTGGGCCGGATCGATCGGGTCGCAGCCGGCGGGGTTGGTGACGAACCCGGCATTGGCTGGGTTCGCCCACCCACCCCAGTTGTCTCGGTCGTGGTTGACCCACGTCGCCCGCGAGCCCGCGGTCGCCACTGCCGCGGTACCGGCGAGGAGCAGCGCTGCGGTCAGGCCCACGGCAAGGGTGCGCAGCGCCGGTCGGCGACCGCGGCCCGTTCTCCACCGGCGCGATCCGGCCACTGACATCATCGGTAGAGCTCTCCTTGCCAGAAAGCTGCCTATTCTCCGCGGCGCCCACAGAATCCTGCCGCGCCAGGCACGGGTCAGAGGCCGCTGGCAACGCGCCGACCCCCGAGATCGCTCTGGGACGCTCTGGCGATTGTGCGCCATGGCCGCGTTCGTGTCGGCCTCGAACGCGACAGGACTGCGCTCTGGGCGATCGTGTGGAGCACAGAACGCGACGACCGAACGCGCGGGTGCCGAGGCGTCCGAGGTAGAGCCGGCACGTCGGGCGCGTCTACAGCAAAGCGCGAAACACGATCGCGGGCGGATCCAGAAACGGAACCACGATGTACTCAGCCGTCACCTCGATGCCTGGCACGATCACGGACTAGGTATCCCGGTACGGATCGAAGACGCCATCGAGCGGCGGCGGCCCGGCGTCGGAGAGGCCGACAAGCCAGTCGAGCACGGCGATCCGACGGTCAACATCGTCGACGGTCTCAGCCCAAGCGTTGAACGTCGCTAAGCCGACGACGACCCACCTCACCGCGTCGAGTTCTTCTTTGCCTTCTCCTCTGCGAGGCGGCGGGCGAGAGCTGGGCTGTCGTCGGTGAGTTCCCCCGACTCAAGCGTGTCACGCGTGTCACGAGCCCAGCCACGCGCGTTGGCATCGTCTCGCCGATCTCTGCTGCGCCTCGGAGGCGGATGCTGGGTGTCAGCCACGGCTCTCTCCCGACGCCAAGGCTACCCGCAGGGTTGGGCAGGATTCGTCTTCCCGATCTGGACAGATTCGAATTCTGTCTACGACATCTCGAAAGAGCCGCAAAGATCAACGCGCCCGAAAGCGCGGCCGCTCGCACCCTTCGAACGACCCCGGACGCCGACGCGGATCGCCGATCAGCGGCCCTTGCCGGGCTCGTTGCAGAAGTGGCAAGGGACCAGTTGGATGGTTATGCATCTCTGCGGGTCGGCTCGACGTAGCCGGCGACGTAGCCAGCGGAGGTCGACGGCCGGCATGGTCGACGGGTTGGCACTGCGCGAGCGACGGCGGCTCATGGTGCAACGCGACGGACTAGAAACCCCTTGCGACGTGGATCTTCTGACTCGGACAGACCGGCACCGCGCCCGACGGCGGGGTCGCTGACGGCACGCCGCGAACGACCCGTTGCCCATGACGCGCAAGGGGTCACAGGTTCGAGTCCTGTACGGCCCACCATTACTGACCGGCAACGGCCTGCCGCGAGACTGTGCGGCGTGTCCGGGCTCGGCTCAATGACTGCTCAGCCTTAGAGAATGAACAGCATCTCCTGGTACGTCGGCAGCGGCCAAAGGTCGTCCGCGACCAGGCTCTCGAGCTGATCGGCGGCGATCCTGGTCGACGTCATCGCCGGGAGGAGGTTGTCCTGGGCGTGGCGAGCCTCCTCCAGGGGCGTCGCCACAGCGTCGTGGCCGAGCTCTGCACGGAGCGTCGAGATGCCCGCTCGCAGGGCGGCGATGGCGGCCGACACCTCGTCGAGGGTCTCCGAGTCACCGTCAACGCCAATCGACTTGAGGCTGGCCAGGTTCGTTGCCAGCTCGGTCTGATATCGCAACGCCGCAGGCAGGATGACCGTGTTGGCAATCTCGAGCGTCAACCGGGCCTCGACTCCGACGCTGAGAGCGTACTGCTCGAGGGCGATGTCGTGGCGGCTGTGCATCTCGCGGTGGCTGAACACGCCGTAGCGACTGAAGAGCTCTATGGCCTCATCGGTGACGAGCTCCGGCAGGGCGTCGAGGGTGGTCCGCAGGTTCGGAAGCCCGCGGGCCGCGGCCTCGATCTGCCAGTCCTCGGTGTACCCGTCGCCGTTGTAGATCACTGCCCCGTGGTCCGTGATGATCTCCTCGATCACCTTCTGTACAGCGGCGTTGAATTCGGTGCCTTCAGCCACGAGCTTCTCGATCCGGGTGGCGAGGTAGTCGAGGGCCTCGGCGAGGATGGTGTTGATCGTGACCATCGGCCCGGCGATCGACTGCAACGAGCCCGGGGCCCGGAACTCGAACCGGTTCCCCGTGAACGCAAATGGGCTCGTGCGGTTGCGGTCGCCAGGATCGGTCGGGAGCACTGGCAGTGTGTCGACTCCGATCTCGAGCGTGCCCTGTCCCTTCGAGCTGGTGGCACCACCCTTCACGATCTGGTCGAACACATCGGTGAGCTGCTCGCCGAGGAAGACCGAGATGATCGCAGGCGGTGCCTCGTTGGCGCC
>JAFAUA010000214.1 GCA_019243595.1 Acidimicrobiia bacterium | reverse complement strand
CGCCAGGACCTCAAGCGCCAGGCCGAGACCGAGGTCGGGGAGCTCCGGGCTCGCGCCCAGGAGGACATCCAGGCCCAGGTCCAGCGGGCCATGGCCGACCTGCAAGGTCGCGTGGGCGAGCTCGCCATCGAGCTGGCCGAGAAGGTCGTGGAGCGCAGCCTCGACCGCGAGACCAACATGGCTCTGATCGAGAACTACATCAATCAAGTAGGCAGTAGGTAAGGCGGATGGCGGATCGCATCGACGGGTACGCGCAGGGAATCTTCGACATCGCCCAGGCCGAGGGCGCTGTCGAGAAGGTCGAGAACGAGCTGTTCCAGTTCTCGCAGCTGTTCCAGGGCAACGACCAGCTCCGCGAAAAGCTGACCGACCAGTCCCTGCCCGTCGAAAAGCGCCAGGCGATCGTCGAGGACCTGCTGGGCCAGAAGGCGTCGCCGCTGACGGTCAATCTGATCTCGTTCCTCGTTGGGTCCGGCCGGGCCCGCGAGCTCCCCGAGATCGTCGACCGCCTCGTGCAGCGGGCCGCGGCCCAACGACAGCGCGAGGTCGCCGAGGTCCGCAGTGCGATCATGCTCGACGCCGAGCAGCAGCGCCGTCTCGCCGAGGCGCTCGAGAAGGCCACCGGCAAGAAGGTGGAGCTGAAGGTCATCCAGGATCCCTCAGTGCTCGGCGGCATCGTCGCCCGCGTCGGCGACACCGTGATCGACGGCAGCGTGCGCCGTCGCCTCGAACAACTCAGAGAATCGCTTTAAGAGGAACACATATGACCGACACGACGCTCAACATCAATCCCGACGACATCACCGGCGTCCTGCGTCGTCACCTCGAGGGTTTCCGCCCCGAGGTCGAGAAGCAGCAGGTTGGCCGCATCGTCGAGGTCGGCGACGGCATCGCCCGCATCGCCGGGCTGCCGAACACCGCCGTCAACGAGCTGCTCGAGTTCGAGGGCGGCGTCCAGGGCCTGGCGCTGAACCTCGATGAGGAATCCATCGGTGCCGTCGTCCTCGGCGACATCGAGCACATCGAGGAGGGCCAGTCGGCGCGGGCCACCGGCCGCATCCTCGCCGTCCCCGTCGGCGACGGCCTGCTCGGTCGTGTCGTCAACCCGCTCGGCGAGCCGGTCGACGGCCGCGGCCCCATCCCCTACGAGAGCACGCGACGCCTCGAGGTGCAGGCGCCGGGCATCGTCGCCCGCCAGCCCGTGACCGAGCCGCTGCAGACCGGGATCAAGTCGATCGACGCCATGACCCCCGTCGGGCGTGGCCAGCGCGAGCTGATCATCGGCGACCGCAAAACCGGCAAGACCGCCGTCGCCGTCGACACGATCATCAACCAAAAAGGCCAGGGCGTGAAGTGCATCTACGTCGCCATCGGCCAGAAGGGTTCGACGATCGCCGAGCTGGTTGCGACGCTCGAAGAGCAGGGCGCCCTCGAGTACACCGTCGTGGTGAGCGCCCCGGCCGCCGAGCCGGCGCCGTTCAAGTACCTCGCCCCCTACGCCGGCTGCGCCATGGGTCAGCACTGGATGGACAACGGCGAGGCCGCCCTCATCGTCTACGACGACCTCTCCAAGCAGGCCGAGGCCTACCGCCAGCTCTCGCTGCTGCTGCGCCGCCCGCCGGGTCGCGAGGCGTACCCGGGCGACGTCTTCTATCTGCACAGCCGCCTCCTCGAGCGCGCGGCCAAGCTCTCCGACGAGAACGGCGGCGGGTCGCTGACGGCGCTGCCGATCATCGAGACCAAGGAAGGCGACGTCTCGGCCTACATCCCGACGAACGTCATCTCGATCACCGACGGCCAGATCTATCTGCAGACCGACCTCTTCCGCGCCGGCGTGCGCCCCGCGGTCGACGTGGGCATCTCGGTTTCCCGAGTGGGTGGCAACGCTCAAATCAAGGCCATGAAGACGGTCGCCGGCACCCTGAAGATCGACCTCGCCCAGTTCCGTGAGCTCGAGGCGTTCGCCAGCTTCGGGTCCGAGCTCGACAAGGTCAGCCAGGCCCAGCTCGACCGCGGCTACCGCCTCACCGAGCTGCTGAAGCAGCCGCTGCGTTCACCGCTGCCGGTCGAGGAGCAGGTCATCTCGATCTTCGCCGGCACCCGTGGCTTCATCGACGACCTCCCCGTTGGCGACGTCCGGCGCTTCGAGGCCGAGCTTCTCGAGGAGTTCCGGAGCCGCTACTCCGACCTCCTCGGTGACATCCGCGAGACCAAGGCCCTCCCCGACGAGGACAAGCTCACCGAGGCGATCAACTCCTTCAAGCAGCGCTTCCAGCCCACTGAGCAGACCGAGCAGGAGCGCGAGCAAGAGGATCTCGAGGAGCGCACCGAGTCGGGCGCCCAGGCCGAGGCGGCGCGCTCGGAGGCGGGCGAGTAGCAGATGGCCAGCGGTCAGGAACGGATCCTGCGGAGGAGAATCCGCAGCGTTCAGTCGACCAAGAAGATCACGCGCGCCATGGAGCTCATCGCCGCCTCGCGGATCGTCAAGGCCCAGCAGCGGGTCGCGGCCGCTCGCCCCTACAGCGAGCAGATCACCGAGGTCATCCGCCAGCTGGCGGCCGCGGGCGCCGGTCTCGATCACCCGCTGCTGAAGCCGCGTGACGAGGTCAAGAGCGTTGGCTTCATCGCCGTCACCGCCGACCGGGGTCTCGCCGGTGCCTACAACGCCTCGGTTATCAGGACTGTCGAGCGGGCCGTCGCCGAGCGTCGCCGCCAGGGCACCGACTACACGCTCGTCGTCGCCGGCAAGAAGGCGGAGTCGTACTTCCGGTGGCGGGGCTACAACCTCGGGCACGCGGGGACGGGATTCAGCGAGCAGCCCCACTACGAGAACGCCAAGGAGCTCGCCGACGTCGTGATCGAGCAGTACCAGGAGGGCCAGATCGACGAGGTCCAGCTCGTCTACACGCGCTTCCTCTCGATGGGCACCCAGCGCGTCGTCAGCCGCAAGCTGCTCCCGCTCGATACCGGTGCCATCACCGACCGCTCCGACGACGGCGGTCCGTCGGCCGCCTACGAGTTCGAGCCCGACCCGAATGAGATCCTCGAGCGTCTGTTGCCCACCTACGTGGAGGCCCGGGTGTTCGCCGCCCTTCTCGACGCCGCGGCGTCGGAGCAGGCGGCCCGGCAGCGGGCGATGAAGGCGGCCACCGACAACGCCGAGGAGCTCATCAAGAACCTGTCGATCGACGCCAACAAGCTGCGTCAGGCCGGCATCACCACCGAGATCATGGAAATCGTGGGCGGGGCCGAGGCGTTGCGCCAAGCGAGCCACCACTCGTCCGAAGCAGACGCGTTCCGGGAAATGGAGCAGGTATGAGTGTCACCGAGACCTCTGAGCAGCAGCAGGCTGGCGAGGGCCGCAAGGACGGCCGGGTCGTCTCGATCGCCGGACCGGTTGTCGACGTGGAGTTCCCGCCGGGCGACATCCCCGAGATCAACACCGCGGTGACGATGAGCGTCGAGCTCGAGGGCACCGAGGTCGAAATCACCTCCGAGATCGCCCAGCACATCGGCGAGAACCGGGTGCGCGCGGTCGCTCTCAAGCCGACTGACGGATTGCGCCGTGGAACGGTCGTCCACAACAGCGGCCGGCCGATCTCCGTTCCCGTCGGCCCTGGCGTGCTCGGCCACGTGTGGAACGTCATCGGCGAGCCCCTCGACACCGGCGGCCAAGAGGTCACCGAGGGCATCAAGGACCGGTGGGACATCCACCGACCGCCGCCGCGGTTCGAGGATCTGCAGCCCGAGTCGGAGATGTTCGAGACCGGCATCAAGGTCATCGACCTCCTCGCACCCTACGTGCGAGGCGGCAAGATCGGCATGTTCGGCGGCGCCGGCGTCGGCAAGACCGTCGTCATCCTGGAGATGATCAACCGCGTCGCCACCCAGCACGGCGGCGTGTCGGTGTTCGCGGGCGTGGGCGAGCGCACCCGTGAGGGCAACGACCTCTGGCTGGAGATGAAGGAGTCCGGCGTCCTCGACAAGGCCGCCCTCGTCTACGGCCAGATGGACGAGCCGCCGGGCGTGCGTCTGCGCGTCGGACTGTCGGCGCTGACCATGGCCGAGTACTTCCGCGACGAGGAGAACCAGGACGTCCTCCTCTTCGTCGACAACATCTTCCGGTTCGTGCAGGCGGGCTCCGAGGTGTCCACGCTCCTCGGCCGCATGCCTTCCGCTGTGGGTTATCAGCCGACGCTGGCCGACGAGATGGGCGAG
>JAFAUA010000085.1 GCA_019243595.1 Acidimicrobiia bacterium | reverse complement strand
GAACTTGTGAGGCGCGCAAAAGTTGCCTGACGCGGCACTAGGTCGTGACCGTGAGCGTGACGGTGGTGGAGGACTTCAGCGCGCCGCTGGTCCCGGTGATCGTCAGCGTGAACGTGCCGAGGGTGCGGCGGGTGTTGACCTTGAACGCGGAGTTGCCGCTCTTGAGGCTGACGGGGGCGAAGGCGCCGGTCGGCCCGGACGACGAGCTCGTCATCCTCAGTGAGACGGTTCCCGTGAAGCCGCCGACGGGCGTGACAGTCACGACGTAGGTGATCGTGGTGCCGCGCGGCGCTGACTGGGTCGTGGGGGTGGCGGTCACGACGAACCCCGGCGGTGGGGGCGTCACCACCAGGGTGGCGGGCGCCGTGTGGCTCAGGGTCCCGCTGGTGCCGGTCACCGTGAGGGCATAGGTGCCGGGGACGGTGGTGGCGGCGACGGTGAGCGCCATGGTCGAGGTGCCTGATCCGGCGATCGACGTGGGCGTGAATGTGGAGGTCACCCCCGTGGGCAGGCCGCTGACCGACAGGGCGACCTGGCCGTTGAAGCCGCCTACGGCGGCGGTCGTGAGCGTGTAGGACGCCGACGTGCCCGCGACCGCGCTCTGCGACGCGGGCGAGGACGACAGGGAGAAGTCGGGCGCCGTGGTCGGCACGAGGGTGACGTCGTCGTACGTCGTGAACGTCGGGTCCCCGGGGTAGCCGTCGTCGTGGCTCGTCAACGTGAGCGTCAAGGCATGTCCGACCATCGACGCGGGAACCGGCGTAGTCACGTTCACCCAGCTGTGGGAGTTCGTGCAGGTCTTCGGAAGCACGGTCGTCTGTGTCGCCGCCGTGTTGTCGTACAGCGTTGCCGTGGCCCAGTCGTAGGTCACACTGTCCGGGCAGGTCACCTGGTACCAGAACGAGAGTGTCGATGGCTGGGTGGGTGTGAAGGCTTGCCGGATCGAAGAGTCACCGTTGGTCGCTGTGGCCGCCCCCAGCAAGGCGGCCGCCGTGCCCGTGTGCGGGGCGCTGGACGTCACCGACGCCGAACCAATGGCGGTCGTCCACCCGGTGAGACCCGACTCGAAGCCGCCGTTGGTGATCGTGGGCCCTGGCACGGTCAGGGTGAACGTCGCCGTGTGGCTCGTCGATGTCCCAGTGGCCGAGATCGTGACGGGATAGGTGCCCGGGACGGTGGCCGCCGGCACCGTCACCGTCATGGTCGACGTGGCGGGCTGGGTCGCGCCGGGTGTCACCGACGCCGACGAGAAGGTCGCACTCGCCCCGGCCGGCAGGCCGGACGCCGAGAGGGCAACGGCCTGGGCCGGGCCGGCCGTCCGTCCGATGGACACGGTGGTCGAGGTCGACCCGGGCGCGGCCAGGGTCGCGGCCGGAGGCGTCGCGGCCACGGAGAAGTCGGGGTCGCTTCTCGGCGCACAGGCCGGGAAGGAGAACGACCCGACCTGGGTCTGCCAGTTGAAGCTGCCGTCCGCGGGGAGGAACTGGTTCGTGTACCAGAACGTGCACCCGTCCGAAGGGTCGACGCTCATCGACGAGTAATCGCCCCACCGGTTCAGACCTCCGGTCTGGGCGCCGGCGCCGTGCACGAGCACGGTCTCGGGTTCCATGACGCCGAGGGCGTCGGTCCTCTGATGGCCGCTGTAGGCGATGGCCGGCTTCATGGTCGGAGAGGACTCGCTGTATCCGAGGGCGATGTCGCCGGCGGCGTCCATGGCCGTGCTCCCCATCCATCGCCAGTTGCTGTCGGGGGCATACGTGGACTGCTGGTAGACGACCGGCGATCCGGTCGTCGCCGGCGGGGTACGCCGGAGCTCGGTCCATCGAGGAGCGCTCGGGCCGCCGACGTCGACGCTGTAGGTCACGACCCACGATTCGTGATCGCCGAAGTTGCGATAGGCGTAGCGGTACATCACCCGGTCGGCGAGTGAGTCGAGCTGCTGGCTGGTGCCGAGCTGGGGAACGCAGACACCTCCCGCGCACGCAGTCGAGTAGGCGGCAACCGGCACGTCGGACTCGGTGAGGGTGGCGCTCGCGTTGCCGGGCGTCCAGTCGACATGGAAGGCGAACGACGCCAGATGGGTGTTGTCGGTGCCCAGGCCGATCTGCATGTCCGGCGCGCCGGCCGGCGGCGGGGTCGTGCCGTCGAGATCGCCGGGCAGGATCGCGCCGTACGTTGTCGTCGCGTTGATGCACTGGAGCCCCGCGAGCTGACCGTTGAGCATCATGTTTCGGTCGTAGGCGCAGGTCTCCGCACCGAGGAACGAGCCTGTCGTGCCGAAGGTGTTCATCGTCTGGTAGTAGGCGTCGGGCCAGATGCCGAGCTTCGGATAGTCGGGGAAATTGGCGAAGGCGAACGCGTAGCGGTAGTAGCTGCCGGTCGGATCCGAGGTCGTTGACACCGCCACGCACTGGGCGAACGGGCCCTTGCCGCTCGGGCCCAGGGCGAACTGGCTCACGACCCACCGGTCGGCCAGGGCGTCGTACCTGACGGTCCCGTCGCCGTCGTCGTTCGTCTCGCACTCGCCACCGAAGCCCGACCACAGGGTGTTCGTCGGTACGGGACCCAGCAGTGTGGTCCCGTCCTTGGCGAAGACCTGGATGCGGGCGTTCACCATGTCGACGTAGTCGTTCGGCCCCACGGCGCCGTTGGCGTCCGACGGCGCTGAGCCCGTGACACCGATGCCTGCGAAGTTCGTCGCCGACGAGGCGGACGGGGCCCCGGGCGCCGACGGCTGGACGACCGGGTCGGCGACGAGCGGACCGCCAGGGACGGGCATCGGCGAGTCAGGGTGCTCCCGTCTCGGGACCGGGCGGGCGGCTCTGATCTCCCGCAAAGGCGCCGACGTGTCGTTGTGGCTTGCCTTCCCGTGCTCGGCCCTCCGGCCGACCTTCTTTTCGGCGGTGGCGCCTCGGACGGCCGCTGTCGAGGGCGGTGCGGCGGCGATCAGCATGATGCCGACGATCGCCAGCATCGACATGGCCGCGGCCGACAGTCGCCGACTCACGGCGAGGCGTTCATGCGCGCAGTGATGGCGCCGAACTGCTTGACAGCAGCAGCCAGAGCATCACTGCCTTGCTTGTAGAGGCGCTGGTCGTTCTTGACGATCCCGTTCCGGATCATCGTCAGCGCGCTGGCGTAGGCGATGAAGACCTTGTGGAGGTCGTGGCCGAAGTCGTTGGTCGGGAGGTCGCCGTCGGCCTGGCCGACCTTGACGAGGAACTGGGTGGCGGCGATTTGAGAAAGGTTGCCGTTGCCCGACTTCGCGGCGTCTCCGAGATTCTTGGCCGCGTCGGAAATGGCGGTGAGATCGGGGCCGTGGGCGGCCACCCAGACGCGTGCTTGACCCAACCACAGCGCCTCGGGCACCGTCGTCGGGCTCGAGGACGAATGCCCTCCGCCGCCGCAGGCACCCAGCACAACCGAGAGCACGACGATTGCCAGGGTTGCGGTGGCTGTCCCGATGATGCCGGGCCACCTGTGACGCATTAGGGCGAGGTGACCCGAGCCGTGCACGGTGCGCTGGCGTTTCCGGCGACGTCGACGCCGTGGTACGTCAGCGTGTAGATGCGGCCACGCGTGGCTTTGAGGTTGCCGGTCGTGTCGCCGGTGCCGATCGTGAACCCGGTGATGTCAGTGGACGCGGTGGCCGGGTGGTTGCTCACCACCGAGTCGAGCACGAAGCCTTGCGTGCCGGAGAGGCCGTCGGTGACGTTCACGGTGGCGACCACCGCCGTCAGCTTTGACGTCACCGCCAGATGCGATGGGTAGACCGCCACCGTGCAGACCGGCGGTGTCTTGTCGATGAGGATCGAACCGAAGAAGGTGACCGTGTCCGAGATGTTGAGGGCGTTGTCCGTGCAGTTCCCGGAGACGCCGCTCGTGCTGCCTTCGGCGCTGACCGTCACCGGCGGCGTGGTGGTTGCCACGTCGGAATGGACGGTGCCGCCGTCGGTGCACGAGAACGTGACGACGACGTCGTGATCGGTCCAGGTCCCCGCGATGTACGGCACCGTGACGTTGTTGTTGTTCGTCGTCGTGGCCGAGACCGTCGCGACGGGGGGAGTCAGGTCGATGTCGATCCCCAGGCTCGCCGTGCCGAAAGTTGTGCTCGAGCTGTTGCCCTGCGTGTCGGTGCACGTGCCGGTGACCGTCCCGTTCTGCACCGGCCCGGCGACCTGCTGGGGCGGGGTCAGCGAGCTGATGGGCGTCGTCGGCCCGAGCGGCGTACACGCGAAGGTGACCGTCACCGGCTCGTTCGTCCACGTCCCGGCTGTGTACGGGTTCCCACCAGACGTGGCGCTCGCGGTGATCGTGGGCGCGGTGCGCGAGATGTCGATCCCGCTGAACGTCGTCGTCGCGGAGTTGCCCGCTTGGTCGGTACATGTGCCCGCCACCGACTGGTTCGAGCCGGCGCTGGTGACGGTCACGCTCAACGGATTGGTGCCCGCCGGCGCGTTGTGGCTGGCGCTCGTCGACGCCGAGATGGGGGCGCCGCCGAGCCCGGAGCCGCCGTCCGTGCAGGAGAAGCTCACCGTGACGTCTTGGTCGGTGAGGGTGCCAGACGTGTAGGCGGTCGTGCCGCCGCCGGACGGGATGGTGGCGCTTGCAGTGATGGCGGGTGCGGTCGAGTCGAGCTCGACGACCGCCGTGTGCGTGGACTCGACGTTTCCGGCCACGTCGGTCGCGTAGTACGAGATCGTGGTGACGCCGTCGGTGTTGATGGTGAACGACGTCTGGTTGGCGGGCGCCGTGAGATTCACGGTCTGCAGGGCGATCGTCTGGCCGCCCGTGGCGCTGTAGGAGATGCTCCGAACGCCCGAGCCGCCTGCGTTGTCATTCGCCGTGAGGGTCACCGTGACCGGCGACCGTGCATAGGTGCCGAACGTGTAGGCGAACCCGTTCGCAACGCCACTTGCAGTCGTCGTCGGGGCGGTGGCATCCGGCGGAATCTGGTACGCAGCACTGCTGATTGCCCCTTGGCCGTCGGGGTTGAGGACGCCGACGTCATAGGTCCCGACGGGCGCAAGGGGGACCGAGCCCCGAGCAGAGGTGGCGCCGGGGACCAACGTCTGCGTGATCGTGAGGCTGTCGCTCGAGGTCGTCCCGGTGGCGCTGTTGGAGAGTGTCACGGAGGTGCCGCTGCCGACCGCGGTGATCGTCGACCCCAGGGGGATGTCGAGGCCGGCAACCGCCGCTCCGACGTCGGCGGAGGTGAAGGCCGCGGTCGCCGACGTGACCGTGGCCGAGCCATTGGTCGTGGCGCCGTCGGCGACGGACCGGGTGTTGCGCAGCAGCGGCTGGCCCCCGATCGTGACGGCTGCCGGCGCCGCAGCGTTCGGCGTCGCCGTCGGCTCGTTGTGGGCGAAGTTCGTGCCCGTGATCGTCACGTGAGTTCCCGGCGGACCGCTCGTCGGCGAGACGCTGGAGATCGTGGGCTGGGCCGACGGTGTGAACGTGAACCCATCACCCAAGGTGCCCGTCTGGCCGCCCGGGTTCCTCACCGTCACGTCGACCGTGCCGTAGACGCCGGCCGGCGTGCGGGCGGTAATCGTGCCGCCGCTGTTCGAGATGGCCATCGACGACGCCTTGCCGCCGCCGAAGGTGACGACGGCGCCGGGCGCGAAGTTGCTGCCGTTCAACGTCACCGAATCGCCGCCGAGTGTCCCGCCGGTGTTCGGCGACACGCTTCCGATCGTCGGCGCGGCGGTCGGCGTCGAGTACGTGAACGTCGTGGTTGCCGTCTGTCCGTCCGGGTTGGTGACCGTCACGGTCTTGGCGCCGCCCGGAGAATTCGGGACCAGGCCCACAATGCTTGTCGCGCTCCGCACCACGGGCGACGACGAGGCCGGTGTCACGCAAGACGAGTCGGGTGACGTGTTGCCGGTTACGCACGGAGCGGTGCCGATGGAGATGATGGCGTCGGCCACGGCGTTCGGTGGGGTGCTGGGCGGCGTCGGGCGACTGATGGCAAATCCGGTGCCGGTGATCGTGATCTGGTCGCCGGGGTTGCCGCTGGAGGGCGACGGGGAACCGGTGATCGTCGGCGCCGCCGCAGCCGTGAAGGTGAAGGTCGCAGTGGAGGTCGCTTTTTGTCCGTCGGGGTTGGTCACCGTGACCGCAAATGAACCGGCCGGCCGGGCCGGCGTCGTCACCGAGATCGTGGTGGAATTCAGAACGGCGGCGCTGGCCGCCTTCACCGGTCGGACGATCGTCAACGAGCCGCTGGCGGTCGTACCGTTGGCATTGGCCGAGATGGTGATCGTCTTTATGTCGATCACCGTCACGATGGTGGTGTTTGCCGGGATGTTGGTGCCGGTGACCGCCGCCCCGACGTCTGCTGGGGCGAACCCGGCGCTGTTGGACGTGACCGTGCTCGAGCCATTGCTCGTTCCCGCGTCACTCACGGAACGGGAAACCGTTCCGAACGTGACCTGGGCGCCGGTGACGAAGTTCGTTCCGCTGACGGTGATCGCCGTGCCGCCGAGCGAGCTCCCGCTGGTTGTGCTGCCGATGCCGGAGACGGTCGGGGCCGCGGCGGCCGTGTACGTGAAGGCGCTGGAGGCGGTCGCGGTGCCGCCGCCCACGTTGGTCACCGTGACACCGGCGGAGCCGGCCGGATGCGCCGGTGTGGTGGCAGTGATCACCGTTCCCGCCCCGTTCACCGAAACCCCGCTGGCCGAGGTCCCGCCGAACGTCACGCGCGCGTTGGGAAGGAAGCCGGCGCCGTTGATCGTGACGACCGTCCCGCCCAACGACGACCCGGACGTCGGCGACAGAGGCGTCGTGATCGAAGGCGCGGTGCCGTCGTAATGGAACGGGGTGGGGCTCGACGACGTTGACTGCAGCGCGCCCGATTGGCCGTCGGGGTTCTTCACCACCACGTTGGTGTTGCCCACGATGCCCGGCGGCGTG
>JAFAUA010000573.1 GCA_019243595.1 Acidimicrobiia bacterium | reverse complement strand
CGATCCCGCGTCCGGCTTCTCGAACCCGGCCATCACCACAGCTGCCCCCATTCCTTTTCCCCTGTTGGTTCCCGGGACGGTACGACCCGGATCCGCGTGTATGCAAGGTTCAATCGGTCGTTCACCCAATGTTCACCTTCCGCGGTTCAGCGACCCTTCACGAACCGGTCACCACGTCGATGCGGTGTAGCAACCGGCGGTCCGTACGTTGATCATCACGGGCCGCCTGCGGACTGTTGAGTCGCCCCTTACTCACTACGCAGAGCAGGCCCCGAGTCGCTTAGCTGGCCAGGGCGTCGAGCCCCGGCGCCTGGTCCAGCAGGCTGGGGTCGGGCACCGGCAGTGGCGCCGGCGGCACCGTGGTCGTCGTGGGGGGAGGCGGCGCAGGCTGTCGGGGAGCAACCGTTGCCGGTGGCGTCAGCGGGATGCCGAGCGCAGCCGCGGCGTCGATGCGACCATGCCCGCAACCGCCGCAGGGAACCGCGGTCGACACGACCCGGTCGACGGCGCTGTCGCGGTTCTCACCGTGGGCAAGGAGCAGCGCCGCGACACCGGCGACGTTCGGCGCGGCGACCGATGTCCCCTCGTGGAGGAGCTGCGAGCCGTTCGACAGCACCATGACGACGCTGCCGGGCGCGGCGACTCCCCACTTCACGCCGGTGGTCTGGGTCGAGTAGGAGGCCAGCGCCCCCGCTGAGGTCGTGGCCGCGGTGACCAGCGCGTCGACGTTGCCATAGGTCGACACGCCGCCGGTGTTGCCGGCCGCCAGCACAGGGATTGCGCCGCGGCTCCACGCTCGCTCGATGGCGGCGGTCATCCGGGGGCCGAGGCCGAGGCTCGGCTGGTCCTCGTCGGCGATGCTGACGTTGACGATGCGCGCCCCATGGTCGACGACCCAGTCGATGGCGGCGCTGACGTCGTCGTCACCGCCCGTCTGGCCGGCGACCGCCCGGGCGGCCACGAAGCGGGCACCGGGCGCGACCTGGGCGGCGACGCTGGCGACGATCGTCCCGTGGCCGACGACGTCGGGGGCGAGCCCAGGCCGGCAGAGGTTCTCGTCGCCGCCGGAGCCGACGCAGTCAGCGGTCTGACCGACCCGGCCTGCAACTGCCGGCGCACCGGGGTCGATGCCCGAGTCGACGACGCCGATGGTGATGCCCTGGCCGGTCGACACGGGCCAGGCCTGTGGCGCGTGGATCTGGGTCAGTCCCCACGCCGAGTCAGCGGCCGACGTCCCGGGCTGGGCGCCGACGAGCCACCCCGTGAGGCCCGCGGCGAGGGTCGCGGCGACGGCCGCGCCTGCCACCCGTCGAATCCCGTCGCCCCCCATCGGGCGGCCGAAGCTAGTGGCCCGCCCTGTCGCCCATGTGGCCGGAGGGTGAACTTCAGCGGACGATCAGCTCGCGGCCGCAACATCCTGTTGCCTCAAATCGTTCACGCCTTGTCTGCGCAGGCGTCGGTGTCCTGACCGCTGGCGGCTACCGCCCACGAGTAGTCCTAGCGGGGGCACATGGGGTGAGAGCGCCGGCCATCGATACGACGGTGTTGCTGATCGACGACGACCCGTCGATCACCGAGTTGTTCGGCACCGCCTTCGAGCGGCAGGGCTTCACGGTGGCCATCAGCCACCGCGGCCGGGAGGGCCTCAGCCGCGTCGAAGCGGCCAGCCCCGACGTCATCGTCCTCGACGTCGTGCTCCCGGACATGTCGGGCATCGCCGTGTGCGAGGCGATGCGCAAGCTGACGACGGCGCCGATCCTGATGATCTCGGGCCGGGCGTCGGAGGCCGACGTGGTCGGCGCCCTGGAGGCGGGCGCCGACGACTACCTCATCAAGCCGTTCGGCACGGCCGAGCTCGTCGCCCGCATGCGGGCCGCGCTGCGCCGCTCCACGCCGGCAGAGCCTCCCGACTCCCTGATCACCGCCGGTGTCCTGTCGCTCTCCCCCAGCCGCCGCCGGGCCTGGCTGCGCGGCCAGGCCCTCGACCTGCCCGACAAGGAGTTCTCCCTGCTCGAGGCGCTGCTGCGCAGCCCTGACCGGGTTGTCACCCGCGCCGCGCTCATGCGGGAAGTCTGGGGCGGGGACACATCGGTGACCAACAAGGCCCTGGACGCCACCGTGCGCCGCCTCCGCCAGAAGCTCGGCGACGCCGCCGGCGGCATCGTCACCGTCCGGGGAGTCGGTTTCCGATTCGAGCCCGCCGGTGAAAGACTCGACCCGTGACCGAGGCACCGACCGACTTCAAGGTCCCTGTCGAGCCGGTCTGGTACGAGGCATCGGCCGGCGAGGAGGCCGCTGAGGAGCCGACGCCCGCAGCGGTCGATGCTCCGCCTACGATCCTCCCGCCGATTGCGGTGGCGCCGCCCGTCGAGCCGCCCACCACGCCGCTCGAGGTCGAGCCGCCTCCGCCGATCTCCGACGACATCCTGCCGATGCCCGAGCCGGCGCCCGAGCCGGAGTCCCCGCCTTGGCCGGTCGTCGAAACGCCTGTCGACGAGGCGCCTGCGGCCGGCACCACAACGGAGCCGCGGCCGCCGCGCCAGTGGCGGACGCTTCCGGTCGTCGCCGCCCTCATCGTCGCCCTCCTCGTCGGCTTCGTCATCGGGCGGGTCACCGACTCGTCCGGTGATGGGTCGTCCTCGTCGAGCGCGTCAGCGAACCGTTCGGGCTCCAACAGCGGTAGTTCGTCAGGACA
>JAFAUA010000492.1 GCA_019243595.1 Acidimicrobiia bacterium | reverse complement strand
CAGCCGGACCTGGGCGAGCCCAACATCGCCATAGAGGCCCCACGCCAAGGCGATCACCTCGACGTCGAGATCAGGGTCTTCGGTACCGAGGGCCTCGACCCCGAGCTGGTGGTGTTGGCGATAGCGACCCGCCTGCGGGCGCTCGTAGCGGAAGCTCGGCGCCGCGTACCAGGACTTGAACGGCAAAGTGGGGCGGTGCTGCACCCACGCCCGCACCACTGACGCGGTGCCCTCGGGCCGCAGCGCGAGGCGGCGGCCGCCCTTGTCCTCGAAGTCGTACATCTCCTTCCGCACGACGTCGGTGCTCTCCCCCACCCGCTCGAAGACGCCGATGTCCTCGAACACGGGGCTCACGACGAGCCCGTATCCGGCGCGCCCCACCCGCGTGGCAAACAGCGCGACCAGTCGCTCCCACCGACCAGACTCGGGGGGAAGAACATCGCGCGTGCCAACCGGCGCTTGGAACTCGGGCACGAGCCGAGGCTAATTGGGGGTCAGTTGCTCTTGTCCCCGTTACCGTGACCGGGGAGGACCCGGTAGGCGTCGAAGACCGAATCGACGCGCTTCAGCGTCCCCAGCAGCGACTCGAGGTGCGACGGGTCGCCGAGCTCGAAGTCGAAGCGCATGTGGGCGACGCGGTCGGAGCCGGTGTGGCTGCTCGACGCCAGTACGTTCACGTGCTGGTCGGAAAGAACCGTGGTGATGTCACGGAGCAGCTTGGAGCGGTCGAGGGCTTCGATCTCGATCGACGCCACGAAGATGCCGGCACCCGCGCGATCCCACTCGACTTCGATGAGCCGGTCGGCGTTGGAGGCCACCAGCGATGCCGCGTTGGCGCAGTCGGCCCGGTGGACCGAGACGCCGCGGCCCCGGGTGACGAAGCCGATGATCTCGTCGCCGGGCACCGGCGTGCAGCAACGTGAGAGTCGCACCATCACATCGTCGAGCCCCTCGACGTGGACACCGGCGGTCTGCTTGCGGCGCGAAGGCCGCGGCTGGCGGGCGGTCGAGGGCAGCTGCTCCTCGTGGTCGCCGCCCCGAAGCTCGCGTGCGATGCGCTGGGCAACGGACTTGGCCGACACGTGGCCCTCGCCGATCGCGGCGTGGAGGGCGTCGAGGTCGGCATAATTCATGGCCTCGGCGACCTTGGGGATCAACGCCGAAGCGGCCACCTTCTGGACCGGCAGACCCTCTCGCCGCAGGGCCTTGGTCAGGTCCTCCCGACCGGTCTCGATGGCGTCCTCACGCCGCTCCCGCGAGAACCACTGGCGGATCTTGTTCCTCGCCCGGGGCGTGACGACGATCTTGAGCCAGTCGCGCGACGGTCCCGCGCCGGCGACCTTCGACGTGAAGACTTCGACGGTGTCGCCCGACGTCAGCGTGGTGTCGAGCGACGTCAAGCGTCCGTTTACCCGCGCACCGATGCAGCGGTGGCCGACCTCGGTGTGGATTGAATAGGCGAAGTCGATCGGCGTGGCCTTGGCCGGCAGGGTGACGACGTCGCCCTTGGGGGTGAAGACGAAGACCTCGTCCTGCTCGAGGTCGATCTTCAGCGACTCCATGAACTCGCGCGGGTCGGACGTTTCCTGCTGCCAGTCGACGATGCGCTGGAGCCACGCCGTGTCGGTTTCGGCGGTGTGTTCCTTGTAGCCCCAGTGAGCAGCCACACCAAACTCCGCGCGGCGGTGCATCTCCTTGGTGCGGATCTGGACCTCCACCGGCTTGCCCTGCGGTCCCACCACCGTCGTGTGCAACGACTGGTAGAGGTTGAACTTGGGCATGGCGATGTAGTCCTTGAACCGCCCCTGCACCGGCTTCCACGTGGCATGGATCGAGCCGAGTGCCGCGTAGCAGTCCTTCACGCTGTCGACGAGCACGCGGATGCCGACCAGGTCGAAGATGTCGTTGAACTCGCGGCCCTTGACGACCATCTTCTCGTAGATGCTCCAGTAGTGCTTCGGCCGGCCCGTGACATCGGCGCGTATCCGGAGCTCTGCGAGCCGGTCGCGTACCTCTTCGAGCACCTGGGCCAGGTAGACGTCGCGCTCGGGCGAGCGGGTCGACACCATCTGCTCGATCTCGGCGTAGCGCTTCGGATAGAGGGTGGCGAAGGCAAGGTCCTCCAGCTGCCACTTCATCTCGGCGATGCCGAGTCGGTGGGCCAGGGGCGCGTAGACGTCGAGCGTCTCCTGGGCGATGCGCTGCTGCTTGTCGGCGCGCAGGGCGGCGATCGTGCGCATGTTGTGCAGGCGGTCGGCCAACTTGATCAGAAGGACGCGGATGTCCTTGGCCATGGCCACGAGCATCTTGCGCATCGTGGCGGCCTGCTGTGCCTCCTTGGAGTCGAAGCTGACCCGGTCGAGCTTGGTGACGCCGTCGACGATGGCCGCCACGTCGTCGCCGAACTCGCTCGCGACCTCCTCGAGGGTGACGCCCGTGTCCTCGACCGAGTCATGCAGGAGGGCGGCCGAGAGCGTGATGTCGTCGAGACCGAGGTCGGCGAGGATCTTGGCGACGGCCAGCGGGTGCTGGATGTAGGGGTCGCCCGAGCGCCGCACCTGGCCCTCGTGCGCCGTCCGGGCCACTTCGAAGGCGCGGGTGATGAGCGAGGCATCAGCCCGCGGATGGGTCGTGCGGTAGATCGCCAGGAGCGGCGCCAGCTCGTCGTCGACGTCGGGCCCGGGCGAGCGCCACGGCGGTACCGCCGGACGCCTCCAACGCAGAACCTTGTCGACCGTGGCCACTACTCGTACACCAACAACGAAACGAGGTCCCGGCCTTCCAACTTGTCGCGGCCGTGGAGGAACGCCAGCTCGATCACGAAGCCGAGGCCGAGGACATTTGCCCCGAGGCGCTCGACCAGGTCGACGGACGCGGCGGCCGT
>JAFAUA010000012.1 GCA_019243595.1 Acidimicrobiia bacterium | reverse complement strand
GGCCGGCACCGCCGCCGCCGGGGCGGCCGACGAAGCCGCCGGGACGCGCTCCGCCACCACCGCCGCCGGGACGGCCGCCACCGCCACCGGAAGGACGGCCGGTGGGAGCCGGACCCCGACCACCCATGCCGGGCGGGGGCGGGATCGGACGACCGGATGCCGAGCGCGGCGCGCTGGGCGGCGGCGGAATGGGCTTGCCGCTGGGCGACTTGGGCGGCTCGGGTCGCGCTGCGGGAGCCGACGGGGCCGACGAGGCCGCGGGCGGCGCCTCGCTCGCGGCCGCGGGACGGGGTGCGGCCTCCGGCGACGCCTCGGTCGAAGGAGAAGCGGCGGCGGGGGCAACCCGCTCCTGCCGCGGGGCGGCGGGTTCCGGACGTGGTGCGGGACGCGGCGGGGCCGGCGCCGGACGGGGCGCAGCCGGCGGCGGCTGGCGGAGCGGCGGCAGCGTCAGGTCAGGCTGCTCGCTCGCCGGGCGGCTGGTGATCAGTCGGTGCGTCGGGTCGGGCGGTCGGGCCGTCGACTTGGCGGCGGCAGGCGCCGGCGCCTCCTCGGCGGGGGCCTCCTCAGCGACCGGAGCCTCGGCGGGCGCGGGCGCGGCGGCGACGGGCTCTGCGGCTACCGCCTTCTTGGCCGCCTTCTTGGCCGGCTTCTCGGGCTCCTCGGGCTGGACGTCGCGCTTGAGGCCCTCGGCCTCGGCCTTGCGGCGAACACGGTCGGCCTGGGCATCCTCGATGCTCGAGGAGTGGCTCTTGACCCCGATCCCGAGCGCGCTGCACAGATCGAGCGTCTCCTTGTTGGAGAGCCCGAGTTCGCGCGCTAGCTCATAGACCCGAATCCTTCTCGGCAACTGCCTGCTCAGCCCTTCCTTGTGCTTCCGTAACCATCAATGCTGACACGATTCGCTGCGTTCTCACGAAGCGGCTCGATTGCGTGGGGGGAAATCTCGGCTCGTAGCGCCCGCCCGAACGCCCTGCGTCGCACCGCCGCTTCGACGCACGCCGGCGATTCCCGGCACAGCCATGCCCCCCGACCACTCAACGTGCGCCCCTCGGCGAGCATTCCGTCGGGCGTGCGCACGTAGCGCACGAGCTCCTCCTGCAGACGGGTCCGGCGGCACCCGACGCAGGTCCTGATCGGCGCTATGTCGGACTCTCGGCCGGAGGTTCGACCGCCTCCTCCTCCGCCTTCGGTTCCTCGGATGTTGCTGCAGCGGTTTCGGCTGCCTCGGCGGGTGCGGCGTCAGCCGGAGTCTCGCCGGCGGCGGACGCTTCGGGTGCAGCCTCGGGTGCACCCTCGCCGGCGGCCTCGCCCGCGGACTCGCCCTCGCCTTCGGTCTGGGGCTCGTCGCCCCCCTCGCCCGCCTGCCACTGCTCGGCGGACACGCCCTCGCCGCCCTCGGCGGGCTTCCACACGAGTTCGCCGGACTCGTTCTCGACCCACTCGCCCTCGGCCCAATCCTGACCGGCGTAGGCCTCCTCTTCGGCCAGCTGCGTCTCGCTCTTGATGTCGACGCGCCAGCCGGTGAGCCGCGCCGCCAGGCGGGCGTTCTGGCCTTCCTTCCCGATCGCCAGCGACAGCTGGTAGTCGGGGACGATGACCTCGGCAGTGCCCGTCTGCTCGTCGATCCGTACTTCCTTGACCTTCGCCGGCGACAACGCCTTCATCACGAACTCCGAGGGCTCCTCGGAGAAGGGAACGATGTCGACCTTCTCGCCGCGCAGCTCGTTGACGACCATGCGCACGCGCGCGCCCCGCGCCCCGACGCAAGCGCCGACGGGGTCGACGTTGGGATCGTTGGACCAGACCGCGATCTTTGTGCGGTGCCCCGGCTCGCGGGCCACTGCCTTCAGCTCGACGACACCGTCGCTGATCTCGGGCACCTCGAGTTCGAAGAGACGCTTGATGAGACCCGGGTGCGTCCGGCTGACGACGATCTGCGGGCCCTTGGTGGTCTTGCGCACCTCGACGATGTACGCCTTGAGGCGGGCGTTGCGGTCGTAGTGCTCGTAGGGCACCTGCTCAGCCTGCGGCAGCAGCGCCTCCACCCGACCGAGGTCAAGCAGCGTGTAGCGCTGGTCCTTTTGCTGAATGATGCCGGTGACGATGTCGCCCTCACGGCCCGCGTACTCCTCGTACTTGATGTCGCGCTCGGCCTCACGGATGCGCTGGAGGATGACCTGCTTGGCCGTCTGGGCCGCGATGCGGCCGAAGTCTTCGGGCGTGTCCTCCCACTCGCGGACGACATTGCCGTCCTCGTCGAGCTCCTGGGCGTACACGTGCATCTCGCCGCTATCGGGGTCGATGGTGACGACCGCTTCCTCGGCCGCGCTCGGCATGCGCTTGTACGCCGAGACCAAGGCGTTGGCCAGCGCGTCGAGGAGCGTGTCCATCGACACGCCCTTCTCGCGCTCGAGAACCTGCAGCGCCTCCATCAATTCGAAGTTGGTCGCCATCAGCGGGCTCCTGCCTTCGACTTGGTCTTGCCCTTCGTCTTGTCCTTGGCTTTGCCGCGCTCGGCCGGCTCCCACACGAACACGGTGCGGGCCTTCTCGACGTCGCCGTAGGAGAGGCGGCGCCCGGCGACGACGAAGCTGTCGTCGTCGGCCGACTCGAGGGTGCCCTCGACGCGCCGGTCGCCCTCGACGTCGGCCTTGGTCTTCACGGCGACGTCGGAACCGACGAAGCGCTGGAAGTGGGCCGGGGTCCGCAGCGGCCGTTCGAGCCCGGGGCTTGAGACCTCGAGGGTGTAGCGGCCGGGAATGGGATCGTTGCGGTCGAGTGCGTCGGACACGATCAGGGTGGCGTCGCTGACCGCGTCGAGATCGATGCCGCCGGGGCGATCGACAGTGACCCGGAGCGTCGCGCCCAGTTGCTCGACATCGACCACCTCGACATCGTGGGCGGCGAGGAGGGGCTCGACCAGTTCGTGCACACGTTGCGTGACACTCACTTCGGCCACCTCTCTCTCCTTTCAGCAAACAAAAGCGTGGGCCAAAAGCCCACGCCCATCCACCCGCGCATACGACGAACGACTGCTCGACGAGTATACGCGGAGCGGCAACCCTCTCGGGGGCCGGTCGGGGCCGTTAGAAGTCGGTGGAACACCACGGGGGGACGTCGGCGCCGAACACGAGGTCGGCCTTGGCCAGCGCGCCGGCCGTGAGCTCCTCGACCCGCCCGGCCGCCGCGAGCGAGGTCATCGGGACCCCGCCGAGGTACGCCGAGCCGAGCTCGGCCACGGAAAGGCGCAGGTCAGGGGCGGCGTTCGTCTTCCGGCACCGGGCTCCGTCCGGGCCGGCATCGAGTTCGTAGCAAGCCTCGTTCTCGGGCAGGAAGGCGTCGACCACGTCCAGAACCAGCCGGTCGGCCGCCCGGTAGCGGCGGGCCTCGAGGGCCCGCGGCACGTCGACCAGGCGGACCCAGAGCCAATCGGCCAGTGTCGTGGCGCGCAGCCGCCGCGGGTCGCGCAGCGTCCAGCGCATCGGCTCTTGGACCGGGAGGTTCTCGAACCTGATGTGCGCCACCAGGTCGACGTCGAGGCAGTACTGCCAGAGCGCCGCACGCACCGGGGCGCTGGAGGCGATGAGCTGGTCGACGCGGAGCGTGTACTGGGGGATGTTGTCGTCCCAGTTCTCCTTGAGCCGGTAGTCGACGAAGCCAGCCTCGTCGCCCATGCGGCAGACGACGTGGAAGAGCTCGCTGGCGCCGTCCCTCGCCCATTCCGGGTCACGCAGGTGCTGCTCCCACCACCCCTCGGGTCGGCTCACCTCGCCGGGCTGGCGCCGGCGCGCCTGCTCGAACACGTCGGGCAGGACCTTGGTCGCCTCCGTCTTGTCGAGCAGCTGCAGCTCGCCGGTTGGCGCGACGTCGTCGCGGAACGCACCGTGCACGCGATCGAGCTCGGCGGCCATGCTCGTCGTCGCCCACCCGTAGCCGAAGCGCCCGTAGATCACGCTTTCGGCCGCCAGCAGGGTGGCGACCGCCTCGCCGCGGCCTCGGAAGTCGTCGAGCTGTCGGCGCATGAGCGCGGTCAGCAGTCCCTGACGGCGATGGGTCGGCAGCACCCCGACCGCGGTCACGCCGGGGGCGTGCACGTCGGAGCCCCCGGGCACGGTCAGCCGCATGTCCCAATCACCGGCGGTGGCGACGATGCGGCCCTCCTCGAAGGCGGCCAGGGCGTTCCACGCGCCGTAGCGCTGCGACTGGTACTTCATCTCGGCGTCGCCGAGCTGGATGCCGAACGGGATGTGCTCGGCCCGCACGTACTCGGGCCACTCCTCGGCGGTGACCTCCCGGATCTCCACTTCCACTAGGAGAGATCTTTGTGGATGAGGTCGACCTTCTGCTCGACGGCATTGGGATCTTCGCCCTGCACGGCGAGGAGCTCCTGGCGGTCCTTCTCAGCCTCGGCGGCGGCGGTCGGGTCGGCGGCCGCCAGTCGGGCCTCGACACCCTCGGCCACGAGGCGCTCGGCCTCCTCCAGCAGGGCGGCGACCATCTCGCTTTCGGGAACGACGCGCACCACCTCGCCGCGCACGAAGAGGTGGCCACGCTGGCGACCGGCGGCGATGCCGAGGTCGGCGCCGCGCGCCTCCCCGGGCCCGTTGACGACGCAGCCCATCACCGCCACCTGGATCGGCAGGTTGCGCTCGCCGAGGGCGGCCTGCGCCTCCTGGGCGACCTTGATGACGTCGACCTCCGCTCGCCCGCACGACGGGCAGGCGATGAGATCGAGACCCTTGCGCTCGCGAAGCCCGAGCGCCTCGAGCAGCTGCCGGCCGGCCCGTGCTTCCTCGACGGGATCGGCGGTGAGCGAGTAGCGGATGGTGTCTCCGATTCCCTCGGAGAGCAGCGTCGCGATGCCGGCGGTGGCCTTGATGAGGCCCTGTGGCGGCGGGCCCGCCTCGGTGACACCGAGATGCAACGGGTAGTCGACGGTGTCGGCCAGCTGGCGGTAGGCCTCGACCATCAACGGCACGTTCGAGGCTTTCACCGAGATCTTGACGTCGTC
The DNA here is from genome assembly GCA_019243595.1 of Acidimicrobiia bacterium. Lineage (GTDB taxonomy): Bacteria > Actinomycetota > Acidimicrobiia > Acidimicrobiales > AC-14 > CADDZP01. The sequence continues at coordinate 3,183 of JAFAUA010000012.1, read as the reverse complement.
GAAGCCGACCTCGGCGAAGTAGGCGAGCTCGCGTTGGGCCGACTCGACGAGCGCCTCGGGCGTGGCCCCGTCGTACTTCTTGTAGAGCTCGGGATCGAGGGAGCCGGCGTTGACGCCGATGCGGATCGGCACCTTGCGCGCCTTGGCCTCCTCGGCGACGAGTTTGATGTGCTCGGGCTTGCGGATGTTGCCGGGGTTGAGGCGCAGACACTGCACGCCCGCTTCCAGCGCGGCCAGGGCGAGCTTGTGCTGGAAGTGGATGTCAGCGACGATCGGCACCGGCGAGCGGGGCACGATGCGGGCCAGTCCCTCGGCCGCCTCTTCCTCGTTGCACGTGCAGCGCACGATGTCGGCGCCCGCACCGGCGAGCTCGTAGATCTGGGCGAGCGTCGCGTCGACATCGGCCGTCTTGGTGACCGTCATCGACTGCACCGTGATCGGCGCGCCGCCGCCGACGGGGACGTCGCCGACGTGGATCTGGCGTGTCTGGCGGCGGGGAAAGCTCACGCTCCCCAGGCTAGGACCGGTCGGCTATTTGAAGGGATTGGCGATGGGCCGGACGATGTCGAGGTAGACGGTCATCACGCCAAAGAGCAGCACCACAGAGACGACCGCGGCCGTGAGCGGCAGCAGCTTCGACACGTCGGCCTGGTACCGCTTGCCCTTGCGGGAGCGGATGCGCTCGTAGGTGGCGATCGCAACGTGGCCGCCGTCGAACGGGAGCAACGGGATCATGTTGAGGATCCCGATGAAGATGTTGATGAGCACCAACAGCGTGAGGACGTCGAGCCAACCCTGCTGCGCCGCCTGTCCGGCGACCCGCACGAAGCCGACGACCGACACCGGCCGCTGCGCCTCCTTGCCCGACACGGTGCCATGCCCGGAGAGCTGCTCGGTGTAGTCCTTCAGGTGGCTGGGGGCGAAGATCGAACCGAAGGCGCCGAAGGTGCCCCACGTGTAGTGGCCGAGATCGCGGCCGGCCCGCCAGACGGCGATTGGGAGCCCGACTTTGTCGGGCACCACCTTCGGGCTGATGCCGACGGCCACGCCTTCATTGCCTTCGATGACGATCTTGCTCGGCACGGCTGTGAGCTTCAACAGGCGGTTGCCGCGCTGGACGATGAACTCCACCGGCTTGTTCTCGTGGCTGCGGATGTACGGCGAGAGCTTGTCCCAGTCGTGGACCACGTGACCGTCGTAGGCCAGGATCTGGTCGCCGACTCGAAGGTCGGCCTTCTCGGCCGGGCTCGCCTCGCCACCCTTGGCGCCGGCACCGAAGACGGTGCCGATCGTCGTGGTCGGCTTCGGCTGGCCGACCGCGGCCCAGACCACGACCAGCAGGAGGAAGGCGATGATGAAGTGCATCGTCGACCCAGCGACGGCGACCAGTACCCGCCGGGGGTAGGACTTCTGGCGGTAGGTGCGCGCCTCGTCGGCGGGGTCGACCTGCTCGAGGTTGTTCATCCCCAGGATGCGGACGTAGCCGCCGGCGGGGATCGCCTTGATGCCGTACTCGGTCTCGCCCTTCCTGATCGACCACAGACGGGGCCCGAACCCGAAGAAGTACTCGCTCACCTTCATGCCCGACCACTTGGCAGTGACGAAGTGCGCGAACTCGTGAAGCATCACGATCGCGATCACGGCGAAGATGATGGCGAGGAACGGCGTGAAGCCGGAGACGATCGACAACACGAGGATGACGGCAACGAAGAAGGCGAGGCGCAGCAGGCGGTCTCGGTTGTCGATCTCGACGGGAGCCACCGGTTCGGTGTCCTCGCGCCTCTTCAGCAGTTGCGTCATGAATTAGCTACCGCGCTCTCCGTTCGACCGCCCGCCGGGCCAGTTCACGAGCCCGCCGGTCGGCATCGATCACAACGTCGACACTGTTCGGCGTTGTTCCGTCGTGCTCCTCCAAAACTTCTCGGATCACGTCGGCAATTGCAGTCCAGGAGATAACACTCTCCAAGAATGCTGCCACTGCGACCTCGTTTGCCGCGTTCAGCCAGGCCGGTGCGGTTCCTCCCAATCGTCCGGCCTGGTAGGCGAGACCGAGGCACGGGAACGTCTCGAGGTCGGGTGCCTCGAAGTCGAGGCGCCGGGCGGCCGACCAGTCGAGGCCCCCGAAGGCAACGCCGTTGCGCTCCGGGTAGGCCAGTGCGTACCCGATGGGCAGGCGCATGTCGGGGTCCGACAGCTGGGCGATCGTCGCCCCGTCGGTGAACTCGACCATCGAGTGCACGATCGACTGCGGGTGCACGACCACGTCGACGTCGTCGTAGTCGACGCCGAAGAGCTCGTGGGCCTCGATCACCTCGAGCCCCTTGTTGAGGAGCGTCGAGGAGTCGATCGTGTTCTGGGGGCCCATGTTCCAGGTCGGATGGGCGAGGGCCTCGTCGACGGTGACGTCGACCAGCTCGCTGGCACGCCGTCCGCGGAACGGTCCCCCGCTGGCGGTGAGCACGATGCGGCGCACCTCGGCCGCCCGCCCGGCGCGGATGCACTGATGGATGGCGCTGTGCTCCGAATCGACAGGCACGATCTCGGCGCCGGGCGTGGCGCGGGCCTGCTGCACGACCGGCCCGGCGGCAATCAGCGACTGCTTGTTGGCCAACGCCAGGCGGCGGCCGGCCTCCAGGGCGGCCATCGTCACCGGCAGGCCGGCGAACCCGACCACGGCGTTCAGCACGACATCGGCGTCGCGGGAGATGTCGGCGAGCGCAGCCGGACCGCCGAGCACCTCGGTGCCGGGCGGCACCAGCTCCTCGAGCTTGGGGGCCAGGTCGGCGTCGGCGATGGCCACCACGTCGGGGCGCAACCGGTGGGCTTGGACCCCGAGCACGTCGATCGACGTGGCCGCGCCGAGGGCGACGACGCCGTAGCGGTCGCGTTCGGATTCGATGACGTCGACTGCCTGCGTGCCGATCGACCCCGTGGAGCCGACCAGCGACACAGACGTCATGCGAACTTGAGGAGGCGGAGCAGGTAGTAAGCGGCGGGCGCCACGAAGAGGAGCCCGTCGACACGGTCGAGCACCCCGCCGTGACCGGGAAGCACCCGGCCCATGTCCTTGATGCCGAGATCGCGCTTGATCATCGACTCGGCAAGGTCGCCGAGCGGCGCTGCGACACAGACGACGAGGGCCAAGGCCAGCGCCCGGCCGAAGGTCCACGGATGAATCTTGAA
>JAFAUA010000398.1 GCA_019243595.1 Acidimicrobiia bacterium | reverse complement strand
GGGGACGAGGAAGCCGCTTCCGTTCAGTGGGTGGACGACGTCGGCCGGCTTGTACGCCAGGGTGGCGACGGCGACCGACGCGTACCGAATCTGGGAAAGCGACGCTGCCGCTTTCGGGCTTGCGCCGCGCAGCGCGTCTGCGGTGGTCGGGGCCGGCGTCGCCAGCACGACCGCGTCGGCGGGCAGCCCCTCACCGCCGCGCACGGCAACCGACAAGTGGCCCTCTGGCCTTGAAACGGCCTCGACCGCGGTAGAGAGCCTGATGTCGAGCTTGGCGGCCAGCGTCGACGTGAGCCGCTCCATGCCGCCGCGCAGCCCGAGGAACAGCGGGGCATCCGAGGGCGGGGTCTTGTGTCGCTCGCTACGCAATCCGACGATCAGGCTGCGATGGCGCCGGAAGGCGGTGAACAGGTCGGGAGCGACGGCGGCCAGGCTCAGGCGGTCGGACCGTCCGGCGTTGATGCCGCCGATCAATGGGTCGACCAGACGGTTGAGAACCTCGTCACCGAGGCGGCCGCCGATGACGTCGGCGACCGACGGATCGGCGCGCGGCTTGATCTGAGGCAGCACGACGTCGAGGGCGGCGCGCGCCAGACCCTCGGGGCTGACGACGCCCGAGCGGGCGAGCGCCATCGGCTTGAGCGGCACGCCGAGGGCGAGGCCGTCTGGCAAAGGCCGTAGTTCGGCCCTGCTCCACAGCCACGCTTGTGTTGTCGCGGGCGCGATGAGCTCGTCGTCGAGGCCGAGCTCGCGGCACAGGTCGACGGCCCAGGGCATGCGACCGAGGAAGGTGTCGGGTCCGACGTCCAGGGCCACGCCGTCGAGCTCGCTCGTGCGCACCTTGCCGCCGGCCCTCTCGGACGCCTCGAGCACGACTGTGTCGACGCCGGCCTGCTGCAGGTACCAGGCGGTGGCCAGTCCGGCGATGCCGGCGCCGACGACGACGACCTTGCGCTTGGACTCAGGCATGAGCGAGCACGGCATCGGCGACGGCGGCGCACAGACGGGGGTCGTCGTTGAGCGACTCGGTGCGGGCGAAGGCCAGTCCGAGCCTCTCGGCCCGGGCCGCGGCCTCGACGTCGAGGTCGAAGAGGATCTCCAGATGGTCCGACGTGAAGCCGGCCGGACAGACCAGCACGCCCTCGTCCTCGTCGAGGGCGGCGACCTCGTCGAGGATCTCGAGGATGTCGGGCTCGATCCAGGGCTCGGGAGTACGGCCCGCGCTCTGCCACCCAACCCGCCACCGCTTCACGCCGGCGCGCTCGGCCACCGCTTCGCCGGTCCAGCGGAGCTGCTCGGGATACGGGTCGCCCTCGTCGACGATCCGGGCCGGGAGGCTGTGGGCGGTGAACACCACCTCGGTGCGCTCGGGCAGCGTGGCCCGCGCCTTCTGGATGCGCTCGGCCAGCGCGTCGAGATACGGCGGCGCCTGATACCACGAGTGCACCATGGCGAACCCAACCCCGTCGCCGGCCGCCTGCCGCGCCCGCTGTTCGTACTCGCCGATGCTCAGGCGCGAGTAGTGCGGCGCCAGGACGACGCCGACGACGCGTGACGCGCCGCCATCGACGAGGCGGGCCATCGCGTTTTCGATGAACGGCGAGGCGTGCTTCATCCCGAGCTCCACAGTGAAGTCGCCGCGTTCGTCGAGGGCGGCCCGGACGCCCCGGCGTTGTGCCTGGGTTCGTTCGAGCAGCGGCGACGTACCGCCGATGGCGTCGTAGCGGCGCTGGAGGTCCGCGAGCTGTTCGGCCGTCGGCGGCCGCCCCCGGCGAACGTGCGTGTAGTACGCCTCGACGCCGGCGGGTGTGGCCGGCGTCCCGTACGCCATCAGCAGGACGCCGATGGTGTCATCAGCCAAGGGCGTGCACCAGGTCGACGATGCGGCGCAGCACATCGGGATCGGTTTCGGGGAGCACACCGTGGCCCAGGTTGAAGATGTGCCCGGGCCGCTTGTTGTTGCGCGTGAGGATGTCGCGGACCTTGGCCTCGACCGCATTCCATGGCGACAGACACACCGCCGGGTCGAGGTTCCCCTGCACGGCCACGTCGCTTCCGAGCCGTTCGCGCGCTACGTCGATCGGCACGCGCCAGTCGACGCCGACGACGTCGGCTCCGGCGTCGGCCATCAGCGGCAGCAGCTCGCCGGTGTTGACGCCGAAGTGAATGGTGGGGACGTCCAGGTCGGCGACGCCGTCGAAGACCTCCGAGCTCGCGGGCAGGACGCTCCGTTGGTAGTCGTCGGGACTGAGGGCGCCGGCCCAGCTGTCGAAGAGCTGCACCGCGGCGGCGCCGGACTCGATCTGCACCCGCAGGAAGGCGCTGGTGATGTCGGCCAGCGTCGACAGCAGCTCCGTCCACGTGTCGGGCTCGCCGTACATGAGCGCCTTGGTGTGGCCGTAGGTGCGCGACGGCCCACCCTCGATGAGGTAGCTGGCGAGAGTGAAGGGCGCTCCCGCGAAGCCGATCAGGGGCACCGGCAGCTCGGCGGCCAGGATCTTCACCGTCTCGGTCACGTACGAGACGTCGTCGGGCTCGAGGGGACGGAGACGGTCGAGGTCGGCCGCCGTCCGGAACGGCTGGGCGATGACCGGGCCGATGCCGGCCTTGAGCTCCACGTCGACGCCGACGGCCTTGAGCGGCACGACGATGTCCGAGAACAGGATGGCGGCGTCGACCCCGAGGCGCCGCACCGGCTGCATGGTGACCTCGGCCGCGAGGTCAGGCGTGCGGATGATGTCGAACATGCCGTGCTTCTCGCGCACGGCGCGGTACTCGGGCAGGGCGCGGCCTGCCTGACGCATGAACCACACCGGCACCCGTTCCACCGGCCGGTTACGGCACGCCAGCAGGAACGACGAGTCGACCACGAAGGCCGAAGTTACCGGTCGGCCCGCTTAGGCAGCCGGGCGCTTCAGCGCGCGCGCCCGGTCGCGCACCTCTTGCATGAACGCCTCACCGCGCTCGGTGTCGCGCAGGACGTTCAGCTGCGACGCCGGGCGGGGGATCATCCACGAGTGGCCGCCGATGACCCACCAGACGTCGCGGCCGACGAGCTCACCGAACTCGCGACCGGTGGCGGGCGGTATCAGGCGGTCGAAGCGACCGTGCATCGGCAGAATCGGGATGTCGCCTGCGGCGCCCACCTCGGCGGCGATCGACGTGAAGTCACACGCGATCAACATGGCGCCCACCGGCAGGGTGTTGGCGAAGTCACGCACGTTGATCCGGATGTCGGGTGCCGCGGTGGCGACGAGGCTCGTCATCCGTGAGAAGGCGAGGTCGGGGATCTCGGTGGCGAAGGCGGTGAGGAAGTCGAGGGCGGTCCCGAGGTCAGGGACGACTGGCCCGAAGAGGTGGGTGAACAGACCCCGCCGCTGCTTCCACGACGCGGTGCTGACGCCGTCGCGGTAGATCACGCCGAGCGTGCGGTCGGGATAGTCGTGGGCGAACTGCATGGCGACGGCGCCGCCCATGGAGTGCCCGAGGATGAGGGCGGCGGGCGCCCCGAGGTGGTCGAGCAGGCCGGCCAGACCGCGGGCGAAGCTCGACATCCGCAGGTCGTCCCACGGAAGGGCGTCGCTCCCACTGAAGCCGGGGAGGTTGGGGTTGATCACCCGCAGGCCGAGCTTGGCGGCCATGCGGGCGCTCTCCCGCCAGTAGATGCCGCCACCCGCCATGAAGCCGTGCACGTTGACTGCCCACGTCGACGCGTCGAGGTTGTCCGACACTGAATAACGCCAGCGCCGGCCATCGATGATGGCCTCGCCGTCGACCATGCGCACCTGGCGTTGCACGCGATGGCCGTTCGTGTGTGGACTAGCGCTCGTACACCGAAGGTATCGCCTCTGCTCCGCAAACTCGGGGATCCGGGGCGCGCGACAAGGGCAAGCGGTACCCGACGTCGAAATAGCCATTGACCGCCAGGGGCAGCTGGGGCCCCGCCGGTCGAACACGCAGCACCGGGGAGACCGGGGACAAGACAGAGGACGGATGGCAGAGGAGCCCAGCGCTTACGGCGGGCCGCCGACGGCGGCGACCGAGGCACGCCTGCGCGCCGCGCTCGAGGAGCTCGAGGCCAGCGAACGCCGCTTCCGCACCCTCGTGCAGAACGTCAGCGACCTGATCATCGTCGTCGGCGGCGACGGGCGGCTGCAGTACGCCAGCCCCTCGCTCGAGCGGCTCCTCGGATGGACTCCCTCCGAGCGTGACCGCGGCCTCAACGGCGAGCGCATCCATCCCGAGGACCTCCGCCGCCTGCGGTCGAGCTTCGTCCACGCCAAGCCGCCGGGGCCGAACACGCCGGTCACGACGGCGCGCACCATGCACAAGGACGGCAAGTGGCGCTGGCTCGAGTTCAGCGTCACCGACCTGCGCGACGACCCCTCGGTGCGCGGCTACGTGGTCATCGCCCGCGATGTCACCGAGCGCAAGGATGTCGAGGAGCAGCTCGTACACCAAGCGCTGCACGACGCCCTCACCGGCCTGCCGAACCGGGCACTGTTCCTCGACCGCCTCGGCCTGGCGCTGAGCCGCCTCGAGCGCCGGCCCGGATTGGCGGCCGTCTTCTTCCTCGACCTCGACTACTTCAAGGTCGTCAACGACAGCCTCGGGCACTCCGCGGGCGACCAGGTGCTGGTCGCCGTCGCCGCCCGCCTGCAGAGCTCGCTGCGCGACGGCGACACCGCGGCCCGGCTGGGCGGCGACGAGTTCGCGGTGCTCTGCGACGATCTCGTCGACGAGGGCGAAGCGCTGCAGATCGCCGAGCGCCTGGGCGCCGCCGTCAGCTCGCATCCCGTGCCGCTCGCCGGCCGCGAGCTCGTCGTCACGGTCAGCATCGGCGTGGCGTTCGCGACACGTGCCGACCAGCGCCCCGAGGCGTTGCTGCGCGATGCCGACGCGGCCATGTACCGGGCCAAGGAGCGGGGCCGCGCCCGCTACGAGCTGTTCGACAACGCCATGCGGGACCGCGCCATCGCCCGGCTCGAGACGGAGGCGACGCTGCGCGCCGCTCTCGACGACGGGCAGCTGTCGCTCGCCTATCAGCCCGAAGTGGCGCTGGCGGACGGCCGCCTGGTCGGAGCCGAGGCCCTGTTGCGGTGGAAGGGCAGTCAAACGGCGGACGGACACGACGGCCGACCACCGTCGGAGTTCATCGCCGTCGCCGAGGAGACCGGCCTGATCGTGCCCATCGGCGAATGGGCGCTGCAGGAGGCGTGCGGCCACCTGGCCCGCTGGCGCGAGCGTGTTCCGGACCGAGCGCCCGACCGCGTGTCGGTCAACCTTTCGGGTCGCCAGCTCGCCCGCAGTGATCTCGTCTCCGTCGTCGAGCGGGCGCTGGAAGCGTCCCACCTCCCGCCCACCGCTCTGTGCATGGAGGTGACCGAGAGCGTGCTCATGGACGACATCGACCTCGCCGTCGGGGCCCTCAAGTCACTCAAGGCCCTCGGCGTCGAGATCGCGATCGACGACTTCGGCACCGGCTACTCGTCGCTGGCCCACCTCCGGCGTTTCCCCGTCGACATCCTCAAGATCGACCACTCGTTCGTCGCCGGCCTGGGTCGCAACCCCGAGGACGCGGCGATCGTGCGGGCCGTGATCGCCCTGGCCGAAACCCTCGACCTCACCGTCGTGGCCGAGGGGGTCGAGCGCACCGAGCAGCTCGAGGAGCTACGCGCCCTTGGCTGCGAGCGGGCCCAAGGCAACCTCTTCTCGTCGCCGCTGCCCGAGCCCGAGTTCGCGGAGCTGCTCGCTAGGGCTTGATGCGGTCGAGCGGGGTCTTGGTGGCGACGTGGCGGAGGACGTCGCCGAGGTGTTCGAGGTCGCTCTTGTCCACGTACGCCGAGGCACCGGCGTCGATGCAGGCCTCGCGCCAGATGTCGTAGGCCGAGAAGACGACGACGGCGCTGCGGGGAGACACCAGGCGGAGGATGGGAATGGCCTGCAGGCCCGACATCCCCGGGAGGCTGAGGTCGAGAACGATCACTTCCGGCTGGGTCATCTCGGCGAGGGCGATCGCCTCGGTGGCGAGGGTGGCTTCGCGAACGGTCTCGAAGCCGGCCTCGACGAGGATGGGCCTGATCGTCTCGCGCACCATGGAGTAGTCGTCACAGACCAGGGCGCGCCGGGAGGCCATACCCGTTGATCGGTGGAGGCCCTCCGAGACTTGAGCGAAATGCCCCGGGGATAAGGTGAGCCCCAACGGGAGCTCGGAGAGACCGGGCTGAGAGGGGGCCTTGATGGTGGTCCCGACCGTTTGAACCTGTCCCGGTAATGCGGGCGAAGGGAGTGAAGGCCATGAAGGTCACGGGCCGGAGCAAGGTCTACGTCGACGGACCGCGTGGACCGCACGTGCACGTTCCGTTCACCGAGGTGGCGCTGACCAACGGCGAGTCGGTGCGTCTCTACGACACCAGCGGCCCGGGTTCGGACCCGGCCACGGGGCTGCCGCCGCTGCGACGCCCGTGGATCCTCGACCGCCGGGATGTGAAGCCCTACGACGGCCGCGCCGTGAGCACCCGCGACGACGGCAGGGCTGCCGAGCGCAGGGGAACGGCCGCCGACCAGTTCCGCGGCCCCACGCGCAAGCCGCTGCGCGCCAAGCCCGGTCAGCGCGTCACCCAACTGCACTACGCCCGGCGGGGCGAGGTCACGGCCGAGATGGAGTTCGTCGCCGTCAGAGAAGGTCTCGACCCCGAGTTCGTGCGCGACGAGGTCGCTCGGGGCAGGGCGATCATCCCGTCGAACATCAACCACGCCGAGTCCGAGCCGATGATCATCGGTCGCAACTTCCTGGTGAAGATCAACGCCAACATCGGCAACTCGGCGGTGACGTCGTCGATCCGAGAAGAAGTCGACAAGCTCACGTGGGCCACGCACTGGGGCGCCGACACGATCATGGATCTGTCGACGGGTGCCGACATCCACACGACCCGCGAGTGGATCATCCGCAACTCGCCCGTGCCCGTCGGCACCGTGCCGATCTACCAGGCGTTGGAGAAGGTCGACGGCAAGCCCGAGGACCTCACATGGGAGGTCTACCGGGACACGATCATCGAGCAGTGCGAGCAGGGCGTCGACTACTTCACCGTCCACGCCGGCGTGCTGCTCCGCTACATCCCCCTCACCGCCAAACGCGTCACCGGCATCGTCAGCCGTGGGGGCTCGATCCTCGCCGCCTGGTGCCTGGCGCATCACGAGGAGAACTTCCTCTACACGAACTTCGAGGAGCTCTGCGAGATCCTCTCGGCGTACGACGTCGCCTTCTCGTTGGGCGATGGCCTGCGCCCGGGCTCTCTCGCCGATGCCAACGACGAGGCCCAGCTGTCCGAGCTGCGCACCCTCGGCGAGCTGACGACCAAGGCGTGGGAGCACGACGTGCAGGTCATGATCGAGGGACCCGGGCACGTTCCCATGCACAAGATCAAGGAGAACGTCGACCTCCAACTCGAGGTCTGCCACGAGGCGCCGTTCTACACGCTCGGTCCGCTGACCACCGACGTGGCGCCCGGCTACGACCACATCACGTCCGCCATCGGGGCCGCGATGATCGGTTGGTACGGCACGGCGATGCTCTGTTACGTCACGCCCAAGGAGCACCTCGGCCTGCCCGACCGCGATGACGTGAAGCAGGGCGTGATCGCCTACAAGATCGCCGCCCACGCGGCCGACGTGGCCAAGGGTCATCCGAGCGCGCACCAATGGGACGACGCCTTGTCCCAGGCCCGCTTCGAGTTTCGCTGGCAGGACCAGTTCGAGCTCTCGCTCGACCCCGAGACGGCGCGCCGGTACCACGACGAGACGCTGCCGGCCGAGCCGGCGAAGACGGCGCACTTCTGCTCGATGTGCGGGCCGAAGTTCTGCTCGATGCGGATCAGTCACGACGTGCGCGAGTACGCCGAGTCCCACGGCGTGTCGGCCGACGAGGCGATCTCCCTCGGCATGAAGGAGAAGTCCGCCGAGTTCGTCGCCGGCGGCGGTGAGGTGTACAGGGCGGAGGGATAGCTTCCGCGTCATGACGACGACGACCGGCGCCGAGGACGTCCATTGGGATCTCACGCACCTCTACGAAACCATCGAGGGTCGGGAGACGAACTTCGACCTGATCGCGGCAAAGCAGATGTCCGAAGGATTCGCCTCCCGCTTGCGGGGCCACTTGAGCCGCCTCGAGCCGGCGCAGCTGGCTGATGCCATCGAGGAGCTCCAGGCCATTCAGGAGAAGGTCGAGAAGGCGCAGGCGTTCGCCTATCTGAACTTCGCCACCGACAGCCGAGTCCCCCAGCGCGGGGCGTTCCTGCGGCACGTGGAGGAGAGCGCCGCCGAGGTGGCGACCAATCTGCTCTTCTTCGAGCTCGAGTGGGCGGAGATCTCCGAGGAGCGCGTCGACGAGCTTCTCGCGGCTCCAGCCATGGAGGAGTGGGGACACTTCCTGCGGGCGATGCGCCGCTTCCAGCCGCACCTCCTCACCGAGCCCGAAGAGAAGCTGATGACCGAGAAGTCGGTCACCGGACGTTCGGCGTGGGTCCGGCTGTTCACCCAGGTGACCGATGAGATCACCGTCGAGCTCGACGACGACGAGTTCACCCTCGAGCAGGCGCTTTCTGATCTCTACTCGCCCGACCGCGACGAGCGACAGCGGTCGGGTCGGGCGATCACTGCCGCCTTGCAGCCCGGGCTCGCCGTTCGGACGTACATCTACAACTCGATTCTCGCAGACCACTCCCTCGACGATCGCCTGCGCCGCTACGGCTCGTGGATCGCCGCCCGGAACCTAGGCAACGAGATCTCCGACGAGACCGTGCAGGCACTCGTCGACGCGGTCACGTCCCGTTATGACATCCCCGCCCGCTGGTACAGGCTGAAGGGGAAGCTGCTCGGGATCGAGCTCAATGAGCACGACCGCTACGCGCCGCTCACGCCCGACGAGGCCGAGGTCAGCTGGGAGCAGGCTCGAGAGACGGTGCTCGACGCCTACCACTCGTTCTCGCCGGCGATGGCCTCCGTCGCCGGCGGATTCTTCGACGGGTACATCGACGCCCCGCCCCATCCGGGCAAGCAGGGCGGCGCCTTCTCGCATCCGGCGGTGCCCTCCGCCCACCCCTACGTCATGCTCAACTACACCGGCCGGCGCCGTGACGTGATGACTCTCGCCCACGAGCTCGGCCACGGCGTGCACCAGGTCCTCGCCAACCGGCGCGGGCTGTTCAACGCCGCGACGCCACTGACGCTGGCTGAGACGGCGTCGATCTTCGGGGAGACCGTCACGTTCGGACGGCTTCTCAGCGAGGAGCGCGATCCCGCCGGTCGTCTCGCCCTGATCGGCGGCCGCATCGAGGACGTCGCGGCCAGCATCTTCCGCCAGATCGCCATGAACCGCTTCGAGGACGCCGTGCACAACGCCCGGCGAAACGAGGGTGAGTTGTCGTCAGAGGAGATCGCTGAGCACTGGATCACAACTCAGCGCGAGATGTTCGGCGACTCCTTGACGATCACCGACGAGTACCGATCGTGGTGGAGCTACATCCCGCA
>JAFAUA010000259.1 GCA_019243595.1 Acidimicrobiia bacterium | reverse complement strand
GGAGCCTCGGACCTTCACGCCCGACAGACTGCCCCAGAATCTCCCGCCGCCAGTCGCCCGACGGCGGCCCGGATCGCCGGCATTCGGCCCGTTCTTGATCGCTGACATTCGGTCGGTGCTTGTTCCAGCGAGCGCGCCGGATCGCCTAATACACGGGTGATCTTCGATGCATCCGCGTGTCCCTCACACAGCGCTGGGACTATCCGCGGATGACCTGGTCTCCGTGCCTCATCCGCCCCTCTGCGCCGCCCGGCGAGCTCCGCTTCGCGCTCGGCCACGCGCTCGTCGACCGATACCTGGAGTTCGTCGCTGGCCGGGCCCGACCCAACACGGTGCGCGCCGTTGCCTTCGACCTCAAGACGTTCTTCACCGTCGTCGCCAAGGATCCAACAGAAGTCGTTGCAGCGGACGTGTTCGAGTTCATCGCCGCCCAGCGCGGCGACCGACGCGTGGTGCGCTTGGCCGACGGTGAGTCCGGGCTCTCGGCTCGCACCATCGCACGGCGTCTCTCCTCGCTCTCGGGCTTCTACGCGTACGCGGTCGCGTGCGGCGACACGACGATTACGTCGAATCCGGTTCCCCGCGGCATGTCGACCCGGCGCCGGGGCGGCACCAAGCGCGCCCGCACCGTGCCACTGGTGCGCGTGCCGCGCACGCTGCCGAAGATCCTCTCGCCCGAAGAGGTCGACGCCCTCCTGGGCACGCTCCGCAAGCACCGGGACCGGGCGATGGTGCTCGCCATGGTGCTGGGCGGTCTGCGCCGCTGCGAGGTGTTGGGCCTGCGCCTCGAAGACATCTTGGTCGGTGAACGGAGGGTCTTCGTCGCCGAGGGCAAGGGCGGCCACCAGCGCGTGGTTCCCATGGCCGACCGATTCTTCGCCGCCGTCGGCGACTACCTCCACGACGAGCGGCCCACGTGCGCGACCGATCGGCTCTTCGTCGCGTTGAAGGGCCGGCGCCTGGGTGAGCCATTGTCGGCCGAGGGCGTCGACGAGATCCTCGCCGCAGCGCGCCGGCGGGCCGGACTCGAACACGGGACATGCCACCAGCTGCGTCACACCTGTCTGACGCGGCTGCGTGAGGCGGGCATGGCCCTTGAGGCGGTGCAGGCTCAGGCCGGGCACCGCTCGATCGAGTCGACACGCATCTACCTGCACCTCACCAACGACTGGCTGGCCGACGAATACCACCGGGCCGCCGAGCTGATCGACGCCGACAACGCCGCGGTCACCGAGCTGCTCGCTGCCCAAGAGGTAATGGGCTGATGGGCGCCGTTCCCGACCAGCGCCCCCCGGCCCTGGAATCGAAGGCGGCGGCGGAGTGGGACGAGATCACCACCATGGCACCTGAGCTGGGCAGATGCTGCTCCCGCTACCTGGCCCAGGCGTCAACGTTCCTGGCGCCGGCCAGCGTCGAATCAGCCGACAACGCCCTGCGCCAGCTGACCCGTTGGCTCATCGCCCACACCGAGGTGCGCGCCGTCGCCGACATCGGTCGCACCGACATCGAGGACTTCAAGGTGTGGCTCGCCAACCAGCCTGGCCACAAGCCGGGCAGGCGCGTGTCAGCCAACACTCGGGCCCAGCGCCTGCGGACGCTGCGCATGTTCTTCGAGCGCATCATCGAGTGGGACTGGGCCGAGGCGCCGGCCCGCAACCCCATCATCGCCGGGGACATCCCGACACGGCCCGAGCCGCTCCCACGCTTCCTCGAAGACCGCGACGCGGCCCGGCTTATGGCCGCCGCCCGCGCCGAACCCGACCCTCGGGATCGCCTGGTGGTCGAGCTGTTGGCCCGCACCGGCCTGCGAGCCGGCGAGCTGTGCAACCTCGACGCCGATGCCGTCGTGCGCATCGGCGAGGGACACTGGCTTCGGGTGCCGGTGGGCAAGCTGCGCAACGATCGCTACGTCCCGCTGCACCCCCAGCTCGTCGAAGTGTTCGCCGTCTGGACGGCGGAGAACCTCGAGCACATCCGCCGCCACCGTCGCCTCGTCGCCGACCACCGAGGCACCCTCGACCGCCACGGCGTCGGGCGCATCGTGCGGCGCGTGGGCCGCCACGCCGGCGTCGTTGCCCACCCTCACCGGCTGCGCCACACCCTGGCCACCCAGGCGATCAACCGGGGCATGCGCCTGGAGGCGATCGCCGCCCTCTTGGGGCACCGCTCGATGGACATGACCCTCACCTACGCGCGCATCGCGGACCGGGTGGTCGCCGACGAATACGAGGCCGTCAACGCCAAGGTCGACGCCCTCTACGGTCAGGCGCTGCCCGCCGACTTCGAGACCGCGGGAATGGCCAGACTCCGACGCGAGGCGCACGCCCGCATGCTCGGCAACGGCTTCTGCACGCGCCCCGTGGAGCTGGACTGCCGAATGGAGAGCGCGTGTGAGACCTGCAGCTACTTCCAGACGACCGTCGAGTTCAAGCCGACGCTGAAGCGCCAGCGCGACCACGCTCGAGAGCACGACCAGCCCGAGCGGGCGGCCCTCTTCGATCGGCTACTCGAGGGTCTCGGAGGCGATAGTGCTTGACAAGATCACCCGTATAACGCCCGCTCGGTGCGTGGTTGCGCGGCTTCGGATCCGCTCCGAACAACGACGATTGCTCGGACCTTCGGGCCCGAGCGATACACCGAGTGGCTGAGCCTGGCGGATAGCACTCTGCAGCCGGCAGCAGTGCGGCTTCGATGTGCGGTGACTCCGACGCC
>JAFAUA010000236.1 GCA_019243595.1 Acidimicrobiia bacterium | reverse complement strand
GCGACGCCGCGCCGGGCTTGCGGTGAGCGTGCCATCCGCGCAGTTTCCGGGCGGCCTGACGACCGATTTGGGGAGGTCCGCGGCGGAGGGTTGGGCCGCCCTCGATCGGGAGGACGCCGACGCCGCGGCAGCCGCCGCGGCCCGGTGCCGGCGGTTGGCATGGGAGCAGCCCGACAACGCGGCCGGCGTTCTCCTCGGCTGGGAGGGCGACCATCCCGCCGAGCCGCTGGCCCGGGCCCATGCCGAGGGCCAGCCCTATGGGGAGATCGGCGCCGCCGTCGCCTTCCTCGCCCGCTGCTTCGAGGAGGGCGGCGACGTCGAGGATCTCGACGCCGCGGTGGAGCTCCACGACCTTGTCGTTGCTCTGGGCGAGGGCGTCTGGGAGCCGGGGAGCGCCCTTGTCGGGTGGGGCGGTGCCTTGCTCTACGAGATCACCGGGGAGGACGCCTTCCTGGCCACCGCCGAGCGGATGGCCGACGTTCTCGCGGAGACGCAAGGCCCGGATGGATCGTGGGGAGACGGCGACGACGTGCTCACGGGCGTCGCGGTCGCCGCTCTGGTGGCGATGGCCGACGCCGTCGAGGCCCGGGCTGCCGTCGAAGAGGCCCTACCGGATGCGGTGGAGGAGAGCGATTGAGGCTCGACGGCACCGTTGCGATCGTCGCGGTGTCCGAGGGCGCGGCCCTGGCCCGGCGACTCGTCGATGAGGGCGCCACCGTCGTGCTCACGGGCGTCGACGCCGAGGAGGCAGGCCGGACGCTGGCCGACCTTGACGGGGGCCCCGGACGCGCTGCCTTCTTCGCGGGCGCGGACGACGTCGACGCCCTGGTGGAGTTCATCGCCGAGCAGTTCGTGGAACGGCCGCCCGTAAGCTGACGACGTGCCCGCCAAGCCGATCATCGGGATCTCCGCGTACCCGAAGACCTACGAGGCGGCCACCGGTCCGACGCTGCTGCACACGGCGTCCCGCTATTACGTCGAGGCTGTCGAGCGCGCAGGCGGGATTCCCGTCGTGCTGCCGGTGGTCGATCCCGACGACGTCCCCGGCATGCTCGAGGCCGTCGACGGCGTGGTGATGACCGGCGGCGGCGACGTGCAGCCCTCGCTCTACGGCGCCACGCCCGCGCCGGAGACGCACAACGTCGACCCCCGGCGCGACGCCTTCGACATGACGCTCCTGCGCGCCGCCCTCGATCGCGACATCCCGGTGCTCGCCATCTGCCGTGGAATGCAGGTCGCCAACGTCGCCCTTGGCGGCACACTCGTGCAGGACGTCGGCGACGTGTCGGGTGTGCGCCACGACCAGCACAAGCACGGTCACGAGGCCGTGCACAGGGTGAAGATCGAGCCCGACAGCCACCTCGCCGAAGCCCTCGGAGAGACCGAGCTCGACGTCAACTCGATTCACCATCAGGCCGTGCTCGAGGCCGCTCCGGGGTCGCGAGCCGTGGCATGGGCCGACGACGGCACGGTCGAGGCGTTCGAGATCGAAGGCAACCGCCACCTCGTCGCGGTGCAGTGGCACCCCGAGCTGCTCCAGGACCTACCCGAGCAGCAGGGACTGTTCCGCCAGCTCATCAGCCGGGCGGCGGAGCTGCGTTCAGCGGGTCACTGACTCTCGTCGAGCAGCGCGAGCAGCTCGTCGACGGAGTCGAGCATGGCCTGCTCGTAGCGGATCCCGAAGTGCAGGGTGACGAGCGGGAAGCGCTGGTTCGGGTCGGTCGCCAGATGTGTCTCGAGGGAGAGGTAGCGCTCGAGGGACTTCTGGTGCTGCGCGCGCTCGGTCTCGGCGATCTCACGTAGCCGGCCTGCCGGCAGGTGGTGGCCGAAGAAGATCGTGAGGAGGAGCCGTGACCGGATCACCTCCGGCGGCGGCGCCTGGGCGATCCACCGTTTGAAGGCGGCGCGCCCCTTGGCGGTGATGGCGTAAGGGACCTTGTCCCGGGTGCCCGCCTCGCCGGCCTTGGCATAGCCCGCGTCCGTCAGCGTGCGGAGCTCTCGGTAGATCTGGCTGCGGGTGACGTTCCAGAAGTTGCCGATCGAGATCTGTACCCAGCGGTCGATGTCCCAGCCCGTCATGGGTGCGACGTCGAGGAACCCGAGAAGCGAAGCCGCCGTCGGGTTGAGATCAGTGTCCCTTGTCACCGTTGACATTCCAATTTGTCATGTTACAACGTCCATATTGGACGGTCGAGATTCCAGGTAGGTGAGGGCGATGCTGACAGAGAAGCGCACGACCACGGAGGACTGGCGGCTCGGGTTCCAGAGCTTGGAGACCGAAATCGGCGACGGCGTCGAGCTCGCTGTCGAGGGCACGCTCCCGTCCGACCTCGAGGGCACGCTGTTTCGGGTCGGCCCCGCCCGCCACGACGTATACGGCGAGCGCTACCCGCACTGGTTCGACGGTGACGGGATGGTGCACGCCCTGCGCCTCTCCGGCGGCCGCGCGGAATACCGCAATCGATTCGTCGCCACCGACAAGAAGCGCGAGGAGGACACCGCCGGTCGTCGCCTCTACGGCGCTTTTGGTGCGCGCCCCGCAGGTGGACCGCTCGCCCGTCTTCGCCACGTGCTGCCGAAGAGCGCGGCGAACACCAATGTTGTCTTTCACGGCGGCAAGCTGCTGGCGCTGTGGGAGGCCGGTCGACCCTGGCGAGTCGACCCCGTCACGCTCGAGACGATCGGCGAGGACGACATGAGCGGCACCATGGGTTCGCGCCAGGCGATCTCCGCCCATCCGAAGCTCGACCGGGCGACCGGCGAGATGTGGAACTTCGGCGTCGACTACGGCCCGTCGACCCACGTCTCGCTCTACCGCACGACCGCCGAGGGCGTGACAACACGCGAAGCGAAGCTGCGTATCGACTTCGGCGCCATGATCCACGACTTCGCGCTGACGCCGACGCGTGCGGTGTTGATCGTCGCTCCCATCGGGTTGCCGCGGATCCCGCTCGGGCTCATGACCGGGCAGAAGAGCTACGGCGACTCGCTGCGCTGGATGCCGTCACGGGGGACCGCCGTGGTCACCTACGACCGGCGCACCGGTGAGGTCCGGCGATACGACGCCGACGCCTTCATGATGTTCCACACCGTCAACGCCTTCGACGACGGTGATGACGTTGTGGTCGACCTGTGCGCGTACGGGGATGCCGGCGTCATGCGGTTCTTCACGGAGGTGATGGCCGGGCGGGGTTACCGACTCCCCGCACCGCCTCGGCCGTCGCGTCTCACGCTGCGTCCCGACGGCACGGTGTCGCGCTCGCAGCTGTCCGAGACAATCCTCGAGTTCCCGCGCGTCGCCGGCCGGTCGCTCTGCCAGGACCACCGCCGCATCTACGGAGTCAGCCAGGCCGAGGACGACTTCTTCCTCAGCACGCCCGTCGCCGTCGACCCGGAGTCGGGCAAGACGTGGTCAGCGCCAATGGAGCGCGGGCAATACGCCGGTGAGGTCGTGCCCGTCACCAAGACCGGCGCTACCTCCGACGACGAGGTCTGGTTGCTCACGCTGGTGCTCGACGCTCCCGCCGGCCGCAGCGAGCTCCGGGTCCTCGACGGCGAGGGCCTCGAGGCCGGCCCCGTCGCCACCATCCCCCTGCCCCACGTGGTGCCCTTCGGCTTCCACGGCAACTGGGTCCGGTCCTCGCAGCTGCCGTCCTGAGGACTTTGGCGGTCCTGGGTGGTCGCATATGGCGGCCTCCACGACCGCCAGAATGGATTTTCTGGGGAAACTTGGCAACGCCGCGCCTGGTGCTGCGCATCACGCTTTCGCCGTCCGCCACCGCACCGTCGAATCGAACTAACGTTCCCATACACCCATGGCCCACCGGTGGGGGCCTCGGCGCTACGTTCATCGCACCGGCGGACACCTATGGCAGAGCGACAACGGACCTCCACATCGAACTTCGGCGTAGGCCGCCGCGAAGCGCATGACGCTTCGGCTTTCTACGCACGTTTCGAGGCACCGGAGATCTCTGATGACGCGGATGTCCTCGCGCCTGAGGAGTTAAGCGAGTCGTTCTTCAAGGGGGACGCCCGCCACATGGCGGACATCGCCGACGGATCGGTTGCACTCGTCGTGACGTCACCGCCGTACTTCGTTGGCAAGAGCTATGAGGAAGAGCTCGACAGAGAGGGAGTGCCGGAGTCCTATCTCCAGTATCTCGAACTTCTCCGTGACGTGTTCGCCGAGTGCAAGCGCAAGTTGGAACCAGGTGGGCGGATCGCAGTCAACGTCGCGAACCTCGGTCGCAAGCCTTATCGAAGTCTCTCTGCAGACGTCATCCGGATTCTCCAGGACGACCTCAAGATGCTCCTGCGCGGGGAAGTGATCTGGCAGAAGGGCGAAGGCGCGAGCGGGTCCTGCGCTTGGGGTTCATTCCGAAGCGCGGCGAACCCGGTTCTTCGCGACGTTACGGAGCGCGTCATTATCGCCAGCAAAGGTCGCTTCGATCGCGCCAGGAGCGTGAAGGAGCGACAACGGCTCGGGTTGCCATTCCAGAACACCCTCTCGAGCGACGAGTTCATGGCCGCCACTCTGGATGTGTGGGAGATGCCGCCTGAGAGTGCGAAGCGCGTCAACCATCCGGCGCCGTTTCCGGTGGAGCTTCCCGAACGGCTGATTCGGCTTTACACGTATGCAAATGATCTGGTTCTCGACCCGTTCATGGGATCAGGGTCCACGCTGGTGGCTGCTGCGCGCACAAGTCGTCGGTTCGCTGGCTACGACCTTGATCGGGACTACGTGGAGACCGCGCGCAAGCGAGTGGCGGATGCCGTTCCCGCTCTTGCCCTCGGGTCGCCGCCCTTGGACAGCTCGCCTCGTCGTACCGCGATCGACCCTCCATCCGTAGAGACCGACGACTTTCAGGCCCGGGCCACGAAAGAGGGAAAGGCGGCGCAGGCGATTGCGGAGCGGGTCCTCGAAGAGGCGGGCTTCATAATTCATTCCAGGAACGCTCGCCAGCGCGGACTAGGGCTGACCGTGAATCTCGTTGCCGCCGATAACGACGGGGTGCTTTGGTATTTCGACGTGTCCGGCGCGTTCACAACGACGCGGGGCGGACTCCTTCGAACGGACACCGTCTGGAAGTGCCTGGGACGTGCGCACGTCCTAGCCAATCAGGGGATAAAGCCGGTGGTCTTTCTGACCTCGCATTTGCCAAGGCGCGGGAGCGAGGGGGACGTGGCCTTGAGGGCTGCCGGTCCGAAGGCGTTCTTCGATGCCATCGAGATGCTGTCGGACGCGGGACGTGCTCGGCTCGAGGAATACGCCAGAGGCGGTCACCGCCAACCTGTCGTCGGGTTCTGGACGTCCGAGGAGCTGGCGCCGGAGGCCTGATGGCGCGACTCGTCGCGTGTGCCGTCGTCCGTGACGATCCGCCGCAGGTTTTCGTAGCCGAGGACCTTGAGACGCTCAACTGGGTCTTAGCGCTGCAGGTGGTCGCCGCCACGCCCGGCCGCAATCTTCCGCGCCGAGTTCGCGACGACCTTCGAACCGCACTGCTCGAGGAACGTTGGGGCGACGCGGTCGAGCTTTGGATCGTGCACGGCGACATACCGGTCGACGTCTACGAGGCGACCGACCTGGTCGCGCCGGCCGACGTCGAACTCGCTCCAGCCGAACTGCAGTTCCGCCCGCTGTTCGAGGATTAGCAGTGCCAGGACTGCGCACAACTGTCACTGAGTTGGCGACGGGGTTGGGGACGCTCGGTCTTTCGGTGGACGCGGCGCTGGCGAGGCGGCCGGTGGAGATGGTCAGCGTGTCGCCAGAACTCTGGGCGGTGTTGGATCGAGCGGCTAACGGGGGGGAACTGAATTCAGATTTCACTTCGGCGTGGGCGAACGGCGAGGCCTTCCTCAAGGCCGCTGACGGACTGAGGGGTCGTACGCCTGCGATTGTCGAGTGGAAGGGCGCGCAAAGGGCGCCAGGCGATGAGGTCGTTCCTGCCGATCTCCGGATTGACCACGTCTTCCTGATCAGTTGCAAGTACCTCTCGCGAATCCTCGTGAACGCATCGCCTGCCTACCTCTTCGATCGGCTTTTGAAGGGCGCGCACGGCCTCCGCGGGCCGGATTGGTACGGGGCCGTCGCGTCGGAGGAATACCAAGCGCTCTATGGAGCGGCGCGCTCGGAACTGGGCCGGTCCGATCTGCCCGACGATGTCGGAGATCTTGCGCAAGCGGATCGGGAGCTCCTGCGGCGTGAACTCGCAGGCGGATGGCCGACGCTCTGCGTGGATGCCTACGCGTCGCTCAGTGCCGCGGTCGCGGAAGCGTCAGCTCAGCGGTGGCGGATCGCCCTCGGTAGCCACGGCGAACGTGAAGCGATGATGTGGCGCCTGCTTCGGATCGGTAGCGCGCCGTACTTCGTCTTGGGGTCCTCGCCTACGGGTCCGCTTCGATTGCGGATTGCAACGCCCTGGGACTGGAGGCAGGAATTCCGTCTTCTCGCGTTCGAGGTCGAACCGGAGCCCGCTGGACAGCCGAGGGTCGCGTGGCGGGCGCTCGTGCGCGAGCGCCACTCGGATGCCGAGCGGGTGGTCGCAGGTCACATCGAAATCCGCTGGTCGCACGGCCGTTTCGGAGCGCCGCCGGAGGCAAAGGCCTACCTGGATACGCCGCACGTCGAGGTCCCGGGATACTTCCCCCTCAGGTGAGCGTCGAGGACGGTCGCTGAGACCTCCACCGGGTAGGCAATTTCGAGGACAGCCGGGATTGGACTGTCCCACGTAGTTGTTACTATCTACGTAGTGGAAATTCGCCGCTCTCTCGCCCTCGGAAGGGCTGATCGCTGATGGCTACAACCGATCTCGACCTCGGTCGCTACAAGCTCGGCTGGAGCGACAAGGTCGACTACCTGTACGAACCCAAGAAGGGTCTCAACGAGGACGTCGTCCGCCAGATCTCTGAGATCAAGGAAGAGCCCGAGTGGATGCTCAAGTTCCGTCTCCGGGCCCTGAAGATCTTCGAGCGCAAGCCGATGGCGCCGTGGTTCGCGGTCAACATGCCGCAGCTCGACTTCCAGGACATCTACTACTACCTGAAGCCCACCGGGAAGCAGGTCGACGAGTGGGACGCGCTTCCGGAGTCGATGAAGCAGACCTACGAGAAGCTGGGCATCCCCGAGGCCGAGCGCAAGTACCTCGCGGGCGTCACTGCGCAGTACGAGTCCGAAGTCGTGTACCACAAGAACCGCGACGATCTGGCGAAGCAGGGGATCCTCTTCTCCGACATGGACACCGCGGTCCGTGACCACCCCGACATCGTCCAGAAGTACTTCGGCACCGTCATTCCGCCTGGCGACAACAAGTTCGCGGCGCTGAACTCCGCAGTCTGGAGCGGCGGCTCGTTCATCTACGTGCCGCCGAACACGAAGGTCGACATGCCGCTGCAGGCCTACTTCCGGATCAACTCGGAGAACATGGGCCAGTTCGAGCGCACGCTGATCATCGCCGACGAGGGCGCCCAGGTGCACTACATCGAGGGCTGCTCGGCGCCGGTGTACTCCACCGACTCACTGCACTCCGCAGTGGTCGAGCTGATC
>JAFAUA010000192.1 GCA_019243595.1 Acidimicrobiia bacterium | reverse complement strand
AGGTAGGCCTGCTCGCCGCCGGCCTCCCGGGCCAGGGCCGCCCACCAGAGCAGGCCGTTCTCGAGGTTGGGGTCGACCTGGAGGGCTTCACCGAGCAGGTCGCGGGCCCGGTCGTCGTCGCCCCGCTCGGCGGCGACCTTCGCCAGGTTGGTGAGGACCACGCCCGACGGATCGTGCTGGCCGTGGTAGCGGCGAAGGACTTCCTCGGCGCCGTCGAGGTCGCCGGTCTTCATGAGGACGATGCCCCGGGCGGTGGTGGCCCGCTCGGGGTCGGGGTCGATCTGGAGCAGGTGCTCGGAGGCGTCGAGGAGGTCGGCGGCGAAGTCGTCGCGCAGGCCCTGGACGATGGCGCTGTACAGACCGGGCGGGTTGTCCCAGTTCTTGCGCAGGCTGGCGGGCAGGACGCGGGTCCGGTACTCGTCGCGGGTGAGCGACACCGCCCGGCCGTACGCGTCGTAGGCGGTCAGCCGCTCTTCGGGTGCGGGCGCGGGGACGGATTCCTCGGTCGTCTCGGGGGTGGGTGCCGCCTTCGGACGGCGGCGGAGCAAAGCCATGGGAAGGCATTCTCGCGTTTATCGTCTGCGGAATGCCTGCTCAGGCGTTTCCGGAGGGGTTCAGCTGGGGCACCGCGACGGCCGCCCACCAGGTCGACGGGGGTACCTGGAACAACGATTGGTGGGCGTGGGAGCACAATCCGTCGTCGCCCTGCGTCGAGCCCAGCGGGGACGCCATCGACCACTGGAGCCGGTGGCCGGAGGACCTGAAGCTGCTGGCCGACCTCGGCTTCGGCGCCTACCGGTTCTCCCTGGAGTGGAGCCGCATCGAGCCCGAGGAGGGGGAGTTCTCCTCCGCAGCCCTCGACCACTACAAGGCGATGTGCGCCGGCTGCCGGGAGCTGGGGATGGAACCGGTGGTCACGTTCCACCACTTCACGAGCCCCCGCTGGGTCGCGGCCGAGGGCGGGTGGGCCAACCCGGCGACCGCCGCGCGCTTCGCCCGCTTCTGCGCCCGGGCCGCGTCGGAACTGGGCGACCTCATGGGCAGGGCCTGCACCATCAACGAGCCCAACGTGGTCGCCTTCTTCGGCTACCGGGGCGGGGTGTTCCCGCCGGGGGAGCGCTCGTCGGAGCGCCGCCACCAGGCCAACCACGTGTTCATCGAGGGCCACCGCCGAGCCGTCGACGCCATCCGCGCCGCGGCCCCGGGCGTTCCCGTCGGCCTCACCCTGTCGATGACCGACTACCAGGCGCTCGAGGGCGGCGAGGCGCAGCTGGAGCATCTGCGCGAGCCGATGGAGGACGTGTTCCTCCATGCCACCGAGGGCGACGACTTCCTCGGCGTCCAGGTGTACACCCGGATGCTTGTCGGACCCGACGGCCCGGCCGCGTACCCGCCGGGTGCCCGCACGACGCTGATGGGCTACGAGTTCTATCCCGAGGCCCTCGAGGCGTGCCTACGCCGGGCCTGGGCGGTCACGGGCGGCGCGGTGCCGTTGCTGGTGACCGAGAACGGCATCGGCACCGCCGACGACGCCGAGCGCATCGAGTACGTCGAGCGCGCCCTGCAGGGCGTGCTGCGCGGCCTGGCCGACGGGTTGGACATCCGCGGCTACACGTACTGGTCGGCGTTCGACAACTTCGAGTGGGCCTTCGGGTACCGCCCCACGTTCGGGCTGGTCGCCGTCGACCGCTCGACGTTCGTGCGGACACCCAAGCCCAGCGCGTCGTGGCTGGGCGAGATCGCTACGCGCAACGCCCTCTAGGTACTCTCGACTTCGTGGACCTCCACCCGCGCGCCCTCATCGACCAGGCGCGCTCGCCGACCGGTCAGAAGTTCCTGAAGTACTCAGCGGTCTCGGTGGTCTCGGTGATCATCGCCCAGATCCTGCTGCTCATCGCCTTCAACGTCATCCGTTGGTCGGCGGCCGACTCGAACATCTTCGCCGTCGGGGTGAGCTCGATCCCGTCGTACTACCTGAACCGGGCGTGGGCCTGGCAGAAGCGCGGTCGTTCGCACTTCATGAAGGAAGTCGTGCCCTTCTGGGCGCTCGCGTTCCTCGGCCTCGTCATCTCCACCATCGCCGTCGACTTCGTGGACGGCCACGTGCACGGGCTGCACCAGGCGGTTCGGAGCCTGGTCGTGCAGGCCACCAACATCGGTGCCTTCGGTGTGCTGTGGGTGGTGAAGTTCATCATCTTCAACGAGCTGATGTTCAAGCACCATCCCGAGGTCCTCGAGGACGAGCCGGCCCTCGACGGCCGCAGCGGCGTCCCGGGCTGAGGTAGCCAGTTGGACGACCGGCTTCGGGAGGTCGCCGAAGCGGCGATCGGCTTCATGCCGCCCGACGAGGGGCTGGCGCTCTATCGAGCCGGACTGGCGGCGGCCGACGTCGGGCCGTTGCTCGAGATCGGTTCGTATTGCGGCAAGTCGGGGGTGTATTTGGGGGCGGCCGCTCAGGAGAAGAAGACGGTCCTCTTCACCGTCGACCACCACCGGGGCTCGGAGGAGAACCAAGCCGGGTGGGAGCACCACGATTCACAGCTCGTCGACGAACGGACGGGCCGCATGGACACGCTCCCGTTCTTCCGGCGCACCATCGAGGATGCCCGGCTCGAGGACACGGTGATCGCCGTGGTCGGGCCGTCGCCGGTCGTCGGGCGGCACTGGACGACGCAGCTCGGCCTGTTGTTCATCGACGGCGGCCACGGCTCCGAGCCCGCCCACCTCGACTACGAGACGTGGGCGCCGAAGGTGGCGCCGCGGGGATACCTCGCCATCCACGATGTGTTCCCCGACCCCGCCGACGGCGGCCGTCCGCCCTACGAGATCTACATGCGCGCCCTGGAGTCCGGTCAGTTCACCGACGTGGCGCACGCCCGCTGCGGCTCGCTGTGGGTGCTGCGGCGCCGGGCATAATCCCGGTCCGGCCGTAGTTGAAGGAGGCGCTATGGCCGTCAAGCGTCTGAACCATGCCGTGCTCTACGTCCGCAACGTCGAGCGGTCCGTGAAGTTCTACGAAGAGGCACTGGGCTTCCGCGTCGGTATGCAGATGCCGGGCGCCGCCTTCCTCAACGCCCCCGGCGGCACCAACGACCACGACCTGGGGCTCTTCCAGATCGGCGACGGCGCGGGCGACAACCCCGCGGGCCGCAGCACCGTTGGTCTGTACCACCTGGCGTGGGAGGTGGAGACGCTCGCCGAGCTGCAGGAGGTCGGCCAACGCCTCGGTCGCCTGGGCGCCCTCGTCGGCGCGTCCGACCACGGCAGCACCAAGGCGCTCTACGCCAAGGACCCCGACGGCATCGAGTTCGAGGTCAGCTGGCTGGTTCCAGCCGAGCTCATCGACGACGAGGTGAAGCAGGCGCGGACGACGGTGAAGCCGCTGAACCTCCCCGCCGAGATCGACCGCTACGGCGCCGACCGCGCGGGCCTGACGACGGTCAGCTACGACCGCCAGCCCCAGTCGGGCACTGTCTGACTCACCGATTCGACCGGTCGCCCTGTCCCCGACCGGCACTGGTACGGGGACATGCCTCACTTGCTGTTGCACCGTCAAAGTGGGACACGTTGCGTGAATGTCGCAGGGGACTCAGCTGTCCGGCGTGACCGCATCCAATCGGCGCCGAACCTCTGACGTGTTGACGCCGAGCGCGCCGAGCAGCACCGACGCAGGATCAGGTGGTTGGAGCGTGAGGATCTGGGCCAGCACCTGCTGGGCCGTGACCTGGGTCTTCCGGCGATTGGGCTTGACAGCATCCTGAAGCGCCTTCTTGACCGCGGGCGTCATGCGGAGACGATCTTTGTTCATGACGTCTCTGATCCTCGGCTTCTTCGGCACGGCGCGCATCTGCAGTGGGGGAGCGTCGATGGCCGATCCCAGGCCCAGGGCGCCCAGGGCTTCGTGATCGAGCGACTCAAGGGCGCGGCGAGCTTGCTGCAGGGTCACGCCCAACGCGGCTTCGATCGAGGGATCCTCCAACAGGGCGAGCAAGACGTGATCGGTGCCAGTTCGGCGATCACCTCGGCGACGAGCCTCCTCACTGGCCTGCAAATAGATCGCCCAGACGTGAAGCACCTCTGGCACAACGGATTCGGTCGTCACGATGACTCCTTGCTGTATTTGGCGTGCACGGATTGGCGGGTGACGCCCAACGCGTCTCCGATCTGCTGCCACGACCAGCCCTTTTCTCGCGCCGACGCGACGTGGTTCGCTTCCACCCGCTCAGCGAGGCGATGCAGCGCCAACGACGCGCGAAGCCCAAGCGCCGGCTCGTCCGCCGAGAGATTCACGCCAAGATCTTCGATGTCCATGGCTGTCAGTTTGGGCTGACATCCACGCCATGTCAATCTAAACTGACACAAAAGATCGCCACACCGGAACGCTGCAGATCGCCAGCAGCGGGACGCGCGATATCGAGTGGATCGCGGCTGGTGTAA
>JAFAUA010000157.1 GCA_019243595.1 Acidimicrobiia bacterium | reverse complement strand
TTGTCGGGATGCACCAGGCCCTGGACGGCGAGCCCGAAGATCGGCTCCTCGGACCGGATCGTGTGGCCGCCGGCCACCACACCACCCGCCTCGGCCACGATTTCGGCCGCCGCCGACATGATCTGCGCGACCGCCTCGACCGGCATGCGCTCGGGGAAGGCGGCGATGTTCAGAGCCAGGAGCACGCACCCGCCCATAGCGAACACATCGCTGCACGCGTTGGCGGCGGCGACGGCGCCGAAGTCGGCAGGATCGTCGACCAACGGGGGGAAGAAGTCAGTTGTCGACACGACGGCCGTCTCGTCGTCGAGCTTGTAGACAGCCGCGTCGTCGAACGGCGCCAGACCCACTAGCAGTCCGGGTGCGGCGTCGCCGGCGAGGCTCTTGACGAGGCCGTCGAGGGGCGACGCACCCCACTTGGCAGCGCACCCACCGCACGACGTCCACTCGGTCAAGCGGAGGGTTGACACGGTGTGGACACTATTGCCGCGAGTGGGCGCGAACCCCGCGCTTGCAGCTGTTGCTGGACGGGACTGGGAGCATGACGACAATCCTCGACGAGCCGAATGACATGATGTCGGCTGTGGACCCCGCCGAGAGGGGCGAATCTCTAGAAGCAGGGATGCGGGTCGAGGTGCGGCGTCGGTTCGACGCGCACTGGGCGCGCGGATTCGAGATCATCGCCGTGACCGAAAGTGGCTATCGACTGCGCCGTTTGTCCGACGGGGAAGAGCTGCCGGCCGAATTCGCCTTCGAGGACGTCCGGCGCGAGCGCAAGCGCCAGGGCCAGTGGTGGTACTGACCCGATTTGAACTGCTGACTCCTAAGCGCCGGTAGCCCGCATCCCGGCGATGAACTCGTCGACCGGGATCGCTGTCAGCGTCGTCGTCTTCAACGTGCCCCGCGCCGCCAGCGTCATCGCCACCTTGGCGATCGCCGCCTCGTTCGGGGCCTCGATGATGTTGAGGAAGTCGTAACCGCCGAGCAGGGCGAACTGCTCGAGCACCTTGACCCCCATGGCCTCGACCTCGTCGTTCACCTGGCGCAACCGCTCCGGGCTGCTCACGAGCGTTGCGGCGCCGTCGGGCCCGAGGGTGGAGAGCATGACGTACTTCGGCATGGCCGAAAGTTAACGGACGCGAGCGATCGTTTCAGCTTCGCCGGGATCGGCGTCGGTCGTGAGGAAGGCCTCGACCATCTCGCGGGCGACCATCGGCGACGTCAGTCGCAGCCCCAGGGCCAGGACGTTGGCGTCGTTCCACTTGCGGGCGCCCCGAGCCGTCTCCGCGTCGGTGCACAGGGCGGCCCGGACACCGTCGACCTTGTTAGCAGCGATCGACACTCCCGTCCCCGTCCAACAGCAGACAACACCGCGCTCGGCCTGACCGCCGGCGACGGCCTCGGCGACCCGTCGGCCGACATCGGGCCACGGCTCGTCCTCGACGTCGACAACGACCTCGTGACCGAGGGTCCGCAGGGCGTCGACGATCGACTCAGTGAGTGGCATGTGCTCGTCGGTGCCGAAGGCGATCCGCACGCGCGCCAGGCTACGTACGCTTGCGGGTATGGCCCGCATGGTCGCCGTCGTCCCCCACACCCACTGGGACCGCGAGTGGTATCAGCCGTTCCAGGTCTTCCGCCTGAAGCTCGTCGACCTGCTCGACGACCTGCTCCCCCGCCTCGAAGCCGACCCGTCCTACGCCCGCTTCATGCTCGACGGGCAGATGGCGGTCGTCGACGACTACCTCGAACTGCGGCCGTTCGCCGAAGAACGGCTGCGGCGCCTCGCCGCAAGCGGGCGGCTCTCGATGGGCCCGTGGTATGTCCTCATGGACGAGTTCTGCGTCTCGGGCGAGACCATGGTGCGCGACCTACAGCTCGGACTCGAACGGGCAGCCGCGTTCGGCGGCGCCATGCAGGTCGGCTACCTCCCCGACATGTTCGGGCACGTGGCCCAGATGCCCCAGCTCCTGCGCCTGGCCGGGTTCGAGCACGCGGTTGTGTGGCGCGGCGTGCCGTCGGCGGTCGACCGCACGGCGTTCTGGTGGTCGGCACCCGACGGCTCCACCGTTCGCGCCGAGTATCTGCCGGTCGGCTACGGCAACGGGGCGGCCATGCCCGACGACGCCAAGGCCTTGCTGGCACGAATCCGGGCCCACGAGCGGGAGATCGGCGACCTGCTCGTCGACGGCATGCTCTGGATGAACGGCACCGACCACCAGACGCCGCAGCCTTGGCTGGGCCGGGTCGTCGCCGAGGCCAACGCCATCCAGGACGACTACCGAATCGTGGTCACGTCCCTCCCCGAGTATCTGGCGTCGGCACCGGCCGAAGGCCTGCCGTCGTGGCAGGGCGAGCTTCGTTCCGGAGCGCGCGCCAACCTGCTGATGGGTGTGGCGTCGAACCGGGTCGATGTCAAACAGGCGGCGGCGCGCGCCGAACGGGCGCTCGAGCGCCGGGCCGAGCCGCTGTCGGCACTGTTCATGGCGCCCGAGCGGTGGCCCGACGCCGAGCTGGCGCTGGCGTGGAAGGAGATGATCCGCAACTCGGCGCACGACTCGAGCTGCGCGTGCTCGGCCGACGAGGTCGTCGACGCCGTCCTCGACCGCTACGCCGGCGCCCGCCAGATCGGCGACACGCTCGCCCGCAAGGCGTTGCGGACGCTGGCCCATTCGCTCGCCGACTCGGGCGCCTACGTCGTCAACCCGTCGATGCGAACGCGCGGCGGCGTCGTCCAGCTGCTCGTGCCCGACATCGGGCCCGTCGACGGCACGCAGCTCGTCTACGAACGACCGGCGTCGACCGAGGTAGTGGAGCTGCTCGGTGGCGACCTCAACATGGTGCTGGCGCGCCTCCGAAACGACGAGATCGTGGCCGGTGGTGACATCGTCGCCGTCGAGGCCGAGGACGTCGACGGCGTCTACGAGGTCACGCTGGCAACCGGCGTCCGGCGCCGTCCGGTGCGCGTTGACGCCGCCCTCTCGGATCTCTACGCGCAGGCAGGAGCCCGCCGTACCTTGCCGATGCGGCTCCGCATCGAGCGTGAGCCCTTCCAGGTCGTGCTTGCCCGCGCCGGTGAGGTCCCGGCGTACGGGTGGCAGCGATGGGAACCGGAGGCGGTTGGCGCGCCCGTGACCGCCGAGGGCCTCGTCATGGACAACGGCCTCGTGCGCGTCGAGGTTTCTGCCGAAGACGGCACGTTCTCGATCAACGGCCTCGCCGGCCTCGACCGCCTTATCGACGACGGCGACGACGGCGACACCTACAACTACTCGCCACCGGCCACCGACGTCGTGGTCGACCGTCCCGCGAGCGTCGCCGTCGAGGCTGTGGAGGCCGGACCGGTGCGGGCGCAACTCGTCGTGCGCCGCCAGTTCGTGTGGCCAGAGCGCGTGGTCGGCGGCTCCCGCGCTGGTGAGCGCGCCGTCGACGTCGTCACCGTGGTCGAGCTGCGGGCCGGCGAATCCGTGGTCCGCGTCGAGACCACCCTCGACAACACCTGTCGAGACCACCGCCTGCGCTCGTGGTTCCCACTGCCCGCGCCCGCAGCGGTGTCCCGCGCCGAGTGCGCCTTCGCAGTCGTCGAGCGCGGGCTGACGGCCGAGGGCGGCCCCCACGAGCACGGGCTGCCGACGTTCCCGTCGCGGCGCTTCGTGTCGGC
>JAFAUA010000179.1 GCA_019243595.1 Acidimicrobiia bacterium | reverse complement strand
TCGACGTCCTGCACCATGCCAAGCCCGTCTTCGGCCCGGCCGCCGCGCCGCTCCCCCAGCTTCCACTCGCCCTCGGCAGCGACGGGTTCCTCCGAGCTACGGGTGACTTCTCCGAGCCGGTCGGCCCCTCGTTCTGGAGGCGCACCTGATGCGCAGGCGTCTCTGGTTCGGCTTGGTCGTTGTCCTCCTGCTGGCGCTCGTCGCGTGTTCGACGAAGCAGTCGCCTGCGATCACCGACCCCAAGAGCACCGAAGCCCACACCATCTCCGGCACCTGGTGGCTGATGTGCGGTCTGGCCTCCGCCGTGTATCTCGTCGTGGGCGGCCTCATCGTCGTAGCCCTCTTCCGTGGGCGCCGCAAGGGCGGCCCGACGCCGTTCCGAATCCGCGACAACACGTTCATCGTCGTCGGCGGGCTGATCATCCCCGCCGCGATCCTGCTCGTGCTCGGTGCCCAGGTGGTCCACGCCAGCAACAACCTGCGGCAGCCCGAGAAGAATCCGCTGCACATCGAGGTCGTCGGCAAGCGGTGGTGGTGGGCGGTGTCCTATCCGGACCAGGGGATCACCACGGCCAACGAGGTGCACATCCCCGTCGGGCGTCCGATCGAGATCGGTCTCGACTCCGACAACGTCATCCACAGCTTCTGGGTGCCGCAGCTGGGCGGCAAGGTCGACCTGATCCCCGGCCAGCACAACATCTGGCGTCTGAAGGCCACGAAGTCCGGCACCTTCCGCGGCGAGTGCGCCGAGTTCTGCGGACTCCAGCACGCCCGTATGAACTTCCTCGTGGTCGCCCAGCCGGCAGCCACGTTCGACCAGTGGTTGGTCCGCCATCAGCTGCCACCGTCGGGCCCCGACAACCAGCTAGCTGCGACCGGACAGATGATCTTCATGCGCGAGCCATGCTCCGGCTGCCACACGATCCGTGGAACGACGGCCGACGGCACCATCGGCCCAGACCTGACTGACGTCGGAAGCCGCCTCGCTCTCGGCGCCAACACCATCCCCAACACCGACGGGTACCTCAGCGGATGGATCGTCGATTCCCAGTCGATCAAGCCGGGCAATCTCATGCCGCCGATCCCGATGTCGTCGAGCGACCTACAAGCCGTGGTCGCCTATCTCAGGAGCCTCAAGTAGATGGCCGTCACGGACGTCCCGAGCCAGCAGACGCACGGGAAGATCCACCCCGAAGAGCTCGAGGAGATCTGGGCTGACGCACCGGGGACACCTGGTTTCTTCTCGACCATCGATCACAAGCGCATCGGCATGCGTTACATCTACACGGCCTTCTTCTTCTTCTTCACCAGCGGCCTGTTGGCCCTGGTGATGCGTGATCAGCTGGCCTCGCCGAACAACCACGTCGTCGGTCCCGAGGTCTACAACCAGCTGATGACGATGCACGGGACGACGATGATCTTCCTCTTCAACACGCCCGTGCTCGCCGGCTTCGGTAACTACATCCTGCCGCTGCAGCTGGGCACGCGGGACATGGCGTTCCCGCGGCTCAACGCCTTCAGCTACTGGATCTTCGTCCTGTCCGGGATCTTCTTCTACGCCAGCTTCCTCACGGGCAAGGCGCCCGACGGCGGGTGGTTCGGCTACACCCCGCTCACCGACAAGGCGTTCTCGCCCGGCATCAACCTCGACTTCTGGGGCCTGGCGATCGTGTTCGTGGGCATCTCGACCACCGTGGGTGCCGTGAACTTCATCGTGACGGCGTTCAAGATGCGGGCGCCCGGGATGACGATCAACCGGATGCCGATCTTCGTGTGGGCGATCCTCTCGATGGCATTCATGGTGCTGTTCGCGGTCCCGGCCGTGACGCTCGCCGCCGCCCTCCTCGAGCTCGACCGGCTCTTCGGGACTGCGTTCTTCATTCCACACTTAGGCGGGAACGTGCTCCTGTACCAACACCTGTTCTGGTTCTGGGGCCATCCAGAGGTGTACATCCTGTTCGTCCCGGCCACCGGGATGGTGTCGATGATCATCCCGGTGATGTCGCGGCGGCCGCTCGCGGGATACCTCTGGGTCGCGACCGCCCTCATCGCCATCGCCTTCATCAGCTTCGGCGTGTGGGTGCACCACATGTTCGCCACCGGCATGCCGGTACAGGCCATGTCGTTCTTCGCGGCCGTCAGCCTGATCGTGGTCTTACCCAGCGGCGTCCAATTCTTTGCCTGGATAGGCACCATGTGGCAGGGCCGCGTCCGCTTCACGACGCCGATGCTGTTCGCCATCGGGTTCCTGCTGATCTTCCTGCTCGGTGGCATCACCGGGGCGACGCTGGCGACGATGCCGTTCGACTGGCAGGTGACCGACAGCTACTACGTCGTCGCCCATTTCCACTACGTCCTCAACGGCGCCGTCGTCTTCCCGATCTTCGGTGCCATCTACTACTGGTATCCGAAGATGTCGGGCCGCAAGCTGAGCGAGCGGTGGGGGCACATCAGCTTCTGGACCATGTTCATCGGGTTCAACATGGCGTTCTTCGGCATGCATCTTCTCGGCTTCCTCGGCATGCCCCGGCGCATCTCGACGTACCCGAGCGGTCTCGGCTGGGACGGCCTCAACATGATCTCCACGATCGGTTCGTTCGTCTTCGCCGTCGGCACCGGGATCACACTCGTCAACTGGTTCCACGCCCGCTGGTGGGGCAAAGAGGCCGGCCCGGACCCGTGGGAGGCCGACTCGCTCGAGTGGGCGACGACGTCGCCGCCGCCCGAGTTCAACTTCGCCTCGATCCCCGTGGTCGCCAGCCGCCACCCGCTCTGGGACCAGCGCCCGCTGCCGACCGCGAACCCCAACGGTGACGAGGCCACCAAGAGCCTCGGTCCCGAAGGCGCCGAGCACCATCAGACGCCCGAGACAACCGGGCTCGACGCCCGGCCGACCGCGACGCTCGACCTGCCCCATCCGACGTACCTGCCGTTCCTCGTGGCCTGTGGCATCGCCGTGTTCTTCGTCGGATTGCTGATCCAGGCCGTCCTGGTCGGGATCATCGGCGTGGCCGCCTTCGTCGTCGCCCTCACGTGGTGGGCGTGGAGGACGGAGGTCGACCTGGCATGAGCACCGTCGCGATCCCCGTTCCCGAGGCCACCGTCCCTGTCAAGGGCGAAGGCCGGCCGACTCCTTGGTGGGGAATGGTCTGCCTGATCATGACCGAGGCCACGCTCTTCGCCGGCCTCATCGGCAGCTACTTCTTCTACCGGGCGGCGTCGAAGCAGTGGCCGCCGCCCGGGATCGAGGAGCCCAAGCTCACGCTGAGCATCATCATGAGCTTCGTCCTCTGGGGCAGCAGCATCCCGATGATCTTCGCCGAGCGCGGGATCAAGCGCGGCAACCAGGCCCGGCTCCGCATCGGCCTCATCGGCGCCTGGATCATGGGCGCGGCCTTCCTCGGCTACAGCATGAAGGACTTCTCTGAGCTCCACTTCAGGTGGGGACAGAACGCCTACAGCTCGATCTATTACACGACGGTCGGACTGCATACGTTCCACGTGTTCGTGGGGCTCGTCATGAGCGGTGTCGTGCAGATCAAGGCGTGGCTCGGGAAGTTCTCCGAGGAGCGCCACGTCACGGTGCAGGTGTACGCCATGTACTGGCACTTCGTGGACGTGGTCTGGCTGTTCGTCATGCCCACCTTCATCCTCTCGCCCCACATCAAATGAGCGCGACTGCCACGCCCGTCCGGTTGCGCGGTCTCAAGGTCGCCTACGTCTTCGGGGGCAGCACCGGGGCGTGGATGGCACACCTGTTCTTCGCGTCGAGCTTCGTGCAGTACAGCTGCAATGCCCACGGCACACTCTGGTACCAGCACGTGGCGACGGTGGTCGGTGCCGCGATCTGCATCCACGCCGCCTGGATCGCGTACGGCCTGTACCAGGAGGGTCAGTCCGCCACTGAAGACGCGGGCACATCGCTGGGCGCCAACAACTTCATTGGTGTCGTCGGCCTCATCGTCGCCTTCACGAACCTGCTGCTGATTCTGGGCGAAGGATCGTTCTCGGGACTGATCCACCAGGGGTGCCACTGATGACGGAACGCTCGCATGCCGAGCGGTGGCTGGCGGCCGGCCTCCTTGTCTTCGCGGTCGCCATTGTCGGTTTCGAGCGGGTGTCCGAGACGAGCTTCGCCTGGCACATGGTCCAACACACCCTGCTGATCGTCGTCGCCGCGCCGTTGCTCGCACTGGGGGCGCCCGTCGTACTGACTCGCCTCCCCGCCCGGTGCCAGCGCGCCGCGGCATCGGTCAGGGGATCGGGATGGGCAGCGTGGATGGCGGTCGCGCTTGTGCTCCAGGGAGCCGCGATGGTGCTGTGGCACCTGCCACCCGCCTTCCAGGCCGCGGTCCGGAGCGACCCGCTGCACGGGGTCGAGCACATCACGATGCTCGCCACGGCCGTGGTCTTCTGGTGGGTGGTGTTCGAGGCCGGCTCGAACCGCGTGGCCATGGCGATCGGCGCGCTGTTCTTCACCACGGGTGTCTGCTCGGCCCTCGGCGCCGGCCTCACCCTGTCCTCTCACACGTGGTACCCGGCGTATCGCTCGATGAGCGACCAGGC
>JAFAUA010000052.1 GCA_019243595.1 Acidimicrobiia bacterium | reverse complement strand
GCGAGGGCTTTCGCCGGGCGAGGTGCTGGTGGCGCCCATCACCGACCCATCCTGGACACCGCTGTTCCTCGCCGCCGAGGCGGTCGTCGTCGACGTCGGCGCCCAGATGAGCCACGCCGTGATCGTCTCCCGCGAGCTGGGGATCCCGGCGGTGGTGAGCGCGACCGGTGCGACGAACGTGATCCCCGACGGCGCCGACATCGAGGTCGACGGCACCGCCGGCCTCATTCGGATGCTGGGCTGATCCCGCCTACTCGTCGAGGATGGTGGGGTCGACCCGGAGCTCGCGGCGGGCCATGGCGTCGAAGAGGCCCGGGAACGGCACGTGGTTGAACATCTCGCCGAACTCGGCGGCGACGTCGGCGCGCATCGGCTTGCCCCCGCCGGCCGCAGCCACGTGCCAGGCCTGGCGGCAGCGCCACTCGAACACCGCGGCGCGCAGGTAGGCGAAGCGCACGTCGGACCCGACGATCAGCACGCCGTGGTTGGCGAGCAGGCAGACGTTGGCCGACCCCATGACCTTGGCGACGTCCTGGGCGTTGGCGGGCTCGTTCACGGGGCCCGGGTAGTCGCTGTAGACCGCGACCTCGCCGTGGTACATGGCGCTGGTCTGGTCGAAGATCTCCGGCGCCCGACCGATGTCGGCCCAGATCGTCCCCCACCGCGGATGGTTGTGCACGGCGACGCCGACGTCGTGGCGCATCTTGTGCAGCTCGAGGTGCAGCGTGATGGCGGGCGTGACCGTCCACGGGCCCTCGAGGACGTTGCCGTCGAGGTCGATGTGCATGATGTCGGCGGCCCGCACCTCGTCCCACGGCATCCCGAACGGGTTGACGAGCAAGGTGTCGTCGTCGAGCTTGAGGGTGATGTGGCCGGCCAGGTGGTCGTCGTAGCCCTCCCGGTAGAGGATCCGGGCCAGCAGTGCCACCTCCTGGCGGGGGCTCCGCTCGGGAATGGCGGGGGCCATCGGGTTACCCACGACTAACTCCTCTCACGGCCCGAACTCGGGGCGCTGGATGTAGATCGAGATGCGGGCGATGCGGCCGTCGGCGGTCAGGTCGAACACGAGCGACTCGGGCGTGTCGGTGCCATCGACGCTCTCGGTGAGCTCGGCGACGGCGACGTCGCCCGCGTAGACGACCCGGTCGACCTTCATGGCGTACCCGCCGAGCTGCGGCAACAGATCGCTGATGAAGGCGACGTAGGCGTCCTTGCCCTTGTAGACGTCGCAGAAGGGTCCGGTGCGCTCGACGTCGTCGGTGACGCACGCGGCCATGGCCTCCCACTCGTGGGCCACCATGTGGTCGAGGAAGCGCTCGACGACGCCGACGCTCGTTTCACTGACGCTGATGTCAGGAGATTAACGCTCGGCAGGTACGGGGCCCTCCGCGGTGGGTATGTTCTCGCCCGGTGCGGTGGCGGAGGGTGGCGCGGCGCGGTTGAAGACCCGGGCGACCAGTACGCGCCTGTTGTTTGCCGTCCCTTTCATCCTTGCTGGCGTCGCCGCGGTCGTCCTCGTCCCTCGAGCCAGCGCGGACGCCCCGCGGCAGGTCCCGGCGCCGGTGCCCGCTGTGCAGCGCATCTTTCTCTCGGACTGCGCCATCTGCCACGGGTCCGATGCCCATGGCACCAACCGCGGGCCCACGCTCGTGGGCGTCGGGCGTGCCTCGCTCGACTACTACCTGACGACCGGCCGCATGCCGATCACCAATCCGGCGGCGTTCCTCGGCAACCCCAACCAGGCGATCAAGCGCCACGAGCCGTACTACCCGCCCGCCACCATCACCGCCCTCGAGGACTACATCCAGACCCTCACCGGGCCGGGCGGGCCGCCGGTTCCCCACATCGATCTCAACGCCAACCGGGCAGCGGGCGGTGAGGTGTTCCGTCTGCAGTGCGCGGCCTGCCACGCATGGGCCGGCGACGGCGGCGCCCTCCTCCACCGCGAGGCGCCCGAGCTGCATCAGGCCACACCGACCCAGATCGGTGACGCCGTCCGCGTCGGACCGGGTCTGATGCCGGCCTTCGGGCCGGCCGCCCTCGACGACCACCAGCTCAACCAGCTCGTCACCTACGTCCGTTACCTCGCCCACCCCGAGGACCGGGGCGGGCAGCCGCTCTGGCACCTGGGTCCGTTCGCCGAGGGGCTCGTGGCCTGGGCGATTGGGATGACGTTCCTCCTCTTGACCATCCGCTGGATCGGTGAGCGCAAATGAGCCAGGGAAGCGACGCGCGCAGCGAGCGGTTCGCCGAGCGCACGTCGGCCCTTGCCTTCCTTCTCTCGGCGGGCGCCTTCGTCGGCCTCGCCGTCGTCTACTGGCGCGGCGGACAGCCCCAGGCCGAGGGCGCGCTGCTCGCCGTCGGCTTCGCGGGCCTGGCCTACGGACTGGTGACCTGGGGCAACCACCTGCTGCCGCACGGGCCCTTTGAGGAGGAACGCCACCAGTTCGGCGACGCCACCCAGGAATCGTTGTTCGAGGACGACCTGCGGCGGAGCGAGGCACTCACCCGGCGCAAGCTCCTCATCCGCACACTGATGCTGGCGGCCGGCGGCCTCGGTGTGGCGGCCGTCTTCCCGATCCGATCGCTCGGCCCCAAGCCCGGGCGCAAGTTGCTGGAGACGCCGTGGCGCGACGGCCTCCGACTCGTCACCGACGACGGCCGGCCGGTACGTGCGAGCGACGTGCCCATCGGCGGACTGGTCACGGTGTTTCCGGAAGGCCACGCGGGGTCGGCCGACGGTCAGGCGGTGCTCGTGCGGCTCGAGCCTGGGATCAACGTCCCCCTCCCCGGCCGCGAAACGTGGGCGCCCGACGGCTACATCGCCTTCTCGAAGATCTGCACCCATGCCGGCTGTCCGGTCGGGCTGTATCAGCGCGAGACCCAGCAGCTGCTGTGCCCGTGCCACCAGTCGACCTTCGACGTCCTGCACCATGCAAAGCCCGTCTTCGGCCCGGCCGCCGCGCCGCTCCCCCAGCTTCCACTCGCCCTCGGCAGCGACGGGTTCCTCCGAGCTACGGGTGACTTCTCCGAGCCGGTCGGCCCGTCGTTCTGGAGGCGCACC
>JAFAUA010000543.1 GCA_019243595.1 Acidimicrobiia bacterium | reverse complement strand
CGACGCCCTCCACGCGACCCTCCTGGAGCAGGCGGCGTGGCGCCAGAACCGGCTATGGCGCTACGAGCGTTGGGTCGACGAGCCTCGCGTCGGCGCGTCGGCCCGCACGAAGGCGGGAGAGCCGCTCGATCCGGTGATCCCGGAGCTCAGCCGGGCTCTACGCCGCCGGTACGGCGTCGACCTCATGGGTCCGGGCCTCGCCCAGTACCGCGACGGGCGGGACCTCGTGGCCTTCCACCGCGACCGCGACCTGCGGTGGCTCGATGACACCGTGATCGCCATCTTGACGCTCGGCCAGCGACGCCCGTGGTTCCTGCGGCCCCGTGCCAATCGCTACGCCCACGACCTGCCCAACCAGGGCGCGACCCATGACCTCAGCCCGGCCAGTGGGGACCTGCTGGTGATGGGCGGGGGGTGCCAGGTCGGCTGGGAGCACTCGGTGCCCCAGGTTCGGGACCCGGTCGGGCCCCGCATCTCTCTGCAGTGGCGGTGGACGTCGCGACGCGGACGGCCCGTGCAGGGCCCGTCCTACCGAGCGCCGAGAACTTTCAGCCGGTAGCTGCAGCCGCCGGCGAGTTAGCCGGCCGCCTTGTTGATCGGGTGGTCCTCGCCGTAGTGCTCGCGCGAGATCACGGGCGCGTCGCGACCTGTGCCGCGCGTGCCCACGCGGGGATTGTCGCCCTCGGCCTCGTCGACCTCGGCGGTCTCGTGGTACTCCTCCTCGACGTTCACGCTCCAGACGTCGTGGTGGGAGCCGGTGGCGATGTTCTCGGCCGTGAGCATCGCCGTGTACATCGAGTGGTCCTGGTTGTTGTAGCGGTGCATCCCGTTGCGGCCGACCGGGTGCACGTTGGGCGTGTTCTCGTCGAGCCACTCGACGATGCGTGCCACGTTGGCCTTGTAGTGCTCGTCGTAGAAGGGATACGCCTTCGGCATGCGCACGACGTAGCCGGCCTCGACCTTGGCGGGGTCGACCAGGCCGAGGATGCCGAGCTCGCGCTTGCCCTGCTCGATGAGATCCTCGTCGGACCGGTTCCAGGTCTCGTCGCCTTCGAAGACGAAGAATTCGAGGCCGAGGCACGTGCGCCCTTCCTTGACCAGGTACGGCGACCACGAACCGAAGTTCTGGATGCGCCCGACCTGCACGTCGGGGGAGTGCACGTAGATCCAGTTGTCGGGGAAGCTGTACTCCTCGGGAACGACGAGGGCGACGGTGAGGAAGTCGCGGTAGCCGAGGTCGTCGGCCGCCTTCTGGACGCCGGAGTCGGCGGGCGGCTCGATGGCTTTGAGCAGCTTGGAGATCGGCATCGAGGAGATGACGTGGTCGGCCGGGTACTCGGTGCGCCCGCCTTCCTTGCTCTCGGCGATCACCGACACGGCCTTGCCGTTCTCGTGGTGGATGCCGACGACCTTGGTGTTCATGATGACCTTGCAGCCCCGCGCCTCGACGAGCTCGGTGCAGCGTTCCCACATCATCCCGGGGCCGTACTTGGGGTACTGAAACTCCTCGATCAGCGACGTGATCGACTTCTGGTTGCGCTTGGGCAACAGGGCGTTGGTGACGGCGTTGAACAACGAGAGGTTCTTGATGCGCTGGGCGGCGAAGTCGGCCGGGAGCTTGTTCACGGGGACGCCCCACAGCTTCTCGTTGTAGGTCTTGAAGAAGTGGTTGTAGAGGCGCCAGCCGAAGCGGGCGACGATCCAACCTTCGAGCGTGTTCTGGTCCTTCGGTGGGCGGATGCGCGCCCACAGGTACGACATCACGCAGAGGAAGGCCTCCCAGATGCCGAGGTTCTTGAGGGCGTTCGAGGCCTTCAGCGGGTAGTCGTAGTACTTGCCCTTGTAGAAGATGCGGCTCATCCGGGGACGCAGCAGGAAGTCCTCGTCGGGCAGGATCTCGTGCCACAGCGCCTCGACCTCCTTCACCTTGGTGAAGAAGCGGTGGCCGCCGATGTCGAACCGCCATCCGTCGCGCTCGACGGTGCGGCTGATGCCGCCGACCTGGGAGTCACCTTCGAGGATGGTGGACGGGATGCCGTAGCGGGTCGCCAACAGGTAGGCGGCGGTGAGGCCGGCAGGGCCGGCGCCGATGACCACCACATTGGGGCGGCCCGGCGTCGTGGAATCAGTGCTGTTGCTCATACTTCCTCAGGCGCAATTCTCGGTCCGCGCGAGAGCACAGGGACCGGCGGGGGGCACCCAAAAGAATAATCGGACGGGCCTTCTCACCCCTGGATTCCGGGCCCTACTTGCGGTTAAGGGGCTCATTCCGGTTTCGTGTTCACCGAAATGGCAACTTCCCTGCGCCGCCAACGGAGCGGCGCGCGGGCTACGGCGCCCGCCGCGCACACTGACGTACCCACCGCGACCGAGGGTCGGGGCATGGGCCTCACACTGGCCGTGGTGGCGGTCGTCGCCGCCGGGATCGCGCTCCGGTTCCTGACGTCGTCACACCTGTGGCTCGACGAGGCCCTCACCGTCAACATCTCGCGCCTCCCGCTCTCGAGGATTCCCGACGCCCTCCGCCACGACGGCTCGCCTCCCCTCTACTACCTGCTGCTCCACTGGTGGACGACGGTCTTCGGCGCCGGTGACGTCGCCGTTCGCGCCCTCTCGGCAACGTTCGCACTCGCCACACTCCCGCTGATCTGGCTCGCCGGTAACCGCATCGGCGGCCGCCGGGCGGGGGTCGCGGCTCTCGTGCTGCTGGCGTCCTCGCCGTTCGCGGCGCGTTACGCGACCGAGGCACGCATGTACTCGCTGCTCGGGCTCCTCGCCATCGCCGGCTACCTGTGCCTGATGCGGTTCCTCAAGCGCCCGTCGGTGGCCGACGCATTCGGCGTTGCCGTCAGCAGCGGGCTTCTCGCACTGACGCACTACTGGGCCTTCTATCTCCTGCTGACGGTGGCGCTCATGCTCGTCGTGCGCGCCCGGCGTCGTCATGACCGTGTGTCACTCCTCGCCGTTGCGGCCATGGCCGCCGGCGGCGTGCTGTTCGTGCCGTGGCTGCCGTCGTTCGCCTACCAGCTGCAGCACACCGGCACGCCGTGGGCTGGCATCCCGACGTTCAACGCCGTGGTCGACACCATCCGCAACTGGGCGGGCGGCGGCAGCGACGCCGGCCAGCTCCTCAACTTGGTCTTCCTCGCTTTGGCTGTGTTCGCCGTCTTCGGCGTCGCCATCGACCGCCGCCACATCGAGCTCGACCTCCGGACGCGCCCGGGCGCTCGCACGCTCGTGATCGCCTGTCTCGGCACGCTTCTCGCCGGGCTCATCGCCGCCGACGCCTTCCACAGCGCGTTCGTCGTCCGCTACACCTCGGTCGCCTTCCCGCTGTTCATCCTCATCGTTGCCTTCGGCACGCTCGTGTTCTCCGACAACCGCGTCCGCATCGGCGCGCTGGCTCTTGCCGTGTTGCTCGGGTTCGCCGCCGCGATTCCGAACACCGGCAACCGGCGTACCGAGGCCGGGCTCGTGGCGACGGCGCTCAACCGTTCGGCCGTCCCCGGCGATGTCGTCGCCTACTGCCCCGATCAGCTCGGCCCGTCGGTGAGTCGCCTGGTCACGGTGCCCGTCGATCAGCTGACGTTCCCACGGCAAACGGCTCCGCAGTTCGTCGACTGGGTCGACTACCGCGAGCACAATCGCGCCGCCCTTACCGCGCCGTTCGCCCAGATGCTCGATCAGCGCGCCGGCCGGCACACGCTGTGGCTCGTGTGGTCTCCGAACTACAAGACGTTCGGCTCGAAGTGCTCGACGATGATCGACCGCTTGCACCTGCTGCGTCCAGACATGAAACGCGTCGTGAAGGTGAAGCCCAAGTACGAGGAGCACATGGGGCTGATCCGCTACCAGCCCCGGTGATCTCCCGCGTCGAGGTGGGCGCGCGCCGGCTGAGGAGTGACGTCGGTGTTGCTCTCCCGGGGTGGGTCACTGCTCGTCTCGTCGTCGCCGGCGTCTTCGCCTTCGCCCACTTCCTCTACAACCATCTCCATATCCGTGTCGGCGCCAAGACGCTGCACGAGGGACTGCTGGCGTGGGACGGTCAGTGGTACCAGCGCATTGCTCGCCACGGCTACGGGGCGATCTCCCGGAGCGGGGTGCGCTTCTTTCCGCTGTATCCGTTGCTGGGGCGCGCGCTCGGGTTCGTGTTCGGCGGGGCGGTCGGCATCGCCCTGCTCGTGCTCGCCAACCTGCCGGCGCTGCTATTTGCGGCGTTGCTGGTCCGCCTCGTGCGACGGGAGGGTGGCGACGCCGCGGCCGCGGAGCGCGCGGCGTGGTTCGTCGCGCTCGTGCCGTCGGGGTTCGTGCTGGTGTTCGCTTACTCGGAGGCCATCGCCGGCTGCCTCGCCGTGGGCACCTTCCTCGCCCTGCGCTCGAAGCGGTGGTGGTGGGCCGCGGCCGCAGGCTTTCTGTCGGGACTCACGCGGCCCTCGGGCGCACTCCTGGCCGTCCCCGCCCTGATCGAGGTCGCGCGCGGCGCCCGCCGGCTGGCGCCGAGCGAGCTCGCGGGCCGGCTGGCCGCCGTCGTGGCGCCCGTCGCCGGCTTGGTCGCCTACCTGGCGTGGGTCGGCGCCGAGTTCGGGCACGCCATGCTTCCCCTCGACGTCCAGCAGCGCTCGTGGCTCCGCGGCGGGTTCCAGAACCCAGGCGTCGCGCTGTACCGCGCCGGCCGGTCCGCGTTCGAGGGTCATTTCGGCGGCAACGGCATCCACTTCCCGTTGTTGGTCGTCGCGTTGGTGCTGGTGGTCGTCCTGTTCGTCCGCTGGCCGCTCTCCTATGGCGCTTATGCGGCGGTGACGTTCCTCGTCGCCGTCAGCGCCCACCGCATCGGCTCGTCCGAGCGCTACCTGTTCGCCACCTTCCCCTTCGTGCTGGGCATCGTCTCCCTCACCCGCAGTCGGCGGGTCGAGATCGGGACCTTGGTCGCCAGCGGCGCCTGCATGGCCGGGCTCGCGACCCTCGCCCTTCTGGGCGCCTACGTGCCCTAGATCACCTGTACCCTCGACTCCGTGGGCATCCGGGTGTTGATCGTCGACGACCACCCCGTTGTCTGCGAGGGGTTCAGCCAGCTGTTCGAGTTCGTGGACGGCATCGACGTGGTCGGCACGGCGGGCACGGGTGCCGAAGGGCTGGAGCGCATGGAGCGGCTCTCACCCGACCTCGTGCTCGTCGACCTGTCGTTGCCCGACTTAGACGGCGCAACGCTGGCAG
Organism: Acidimicrobiia bacterium; assembly: GCA_019243595.1. Classification (GTDB taxonomy): domain Bacteria; phylum Actinomycetota; class Acidimicrobiia; order Acidimicrobiales; family AC-14; genus CADDZP01. Next base: position 4,855 of record JAFAUA010000543.1, on the reverse strand, counting down.
CGCAGATGCACAAGCGTCATCCCGACTCCCGCGTGGTGATCTTCACGGGCGGCGCTGATCCGGGCGAGGTGCGACGGGCGGTTGCCGCGGGCGTCGACGGCGTGCTCATGAAGACCATGCCCGTCGCCCAGCTCATCACCGCCATCAGGGACGTCGCCGAGGGGCGCGAGGTCGTCGATCGCGACCTGGCGGGCATCCTCATGGAGCCCGACGCCGAGACCGGTGCCGTCCCGCTGTCCGAACGTGAGCGCGACGTACTCGGTCTGCTGGCTCAGGGGATGACGAACAAGGACGTCGCCTCGGCCCTCTTCATCTCCCGCGCCACGGTGAAGAGCCATATCGAGAACATCCTGCGCAAGCTCAATGCCAACGACCGCGCCGCGGCCGTGGCCGAGGGGTTCAGGCGGGGGTTGCTGCGCGCCTAAGCCGGCGTGCGGTGGGACAGCACGGCGAGGACGTCCTCCGGTGACCACGGCCGGTCGGACGACGACGGAATGCCCTCGCGGTTGAGGATGCCGGCGATCCACCCCGGATCGGCGCCGGGCCGGGCCAGCTCGCGGATCCGCCGGTCCGCCGAGCGGCCCGTGCGCAGGTCGATCACCGTGTGGCCCGCACTGGTCTGCTTCTCCATGCCGCGCCCTCCTGGATGTGCGCGATCGTACCCCCGAGCCGCCTAGGTGGGCTCCTCGTCGAGGTGGACGGCGGCCTCCTCGGCGCTCAACCCGTCTTCGCCGTCGTCGACCACCTCGGCGACGAGGTCCTTCTCGTCGTCGACATTGATGCCTTCGTCGGGTTCGACGAGACGTTGGGCACGCGGCTCCTTCAGTTCGTCGGGTTCGCTGCCCTCGAGCTCTTCGCGGAGCTCATCCTCTGCGCTAGCCATACGGCCGTTCTACCCCCGATCCTGGCCCAACTACGCAGGATGGCCGGCGTCGATGTCCCGGGCCTCCTGGAAGCCCAGCTCCGTCGTGCTTCCCTCGCTCCGTCCGGCGACTGGTTCGAGCAGATGGCCGGTGTGATCGCCGAGATCGACGCGTTCGAGCACCCGGCCGACGAACACATGGCTGACACCGTCGAGAATGGGGACCCCCTCGGGTCCCTCGCTCCACGGCCAGGCGGCAAGCTTGTCGACCTCGTCGCCGGTCTCGCCGCCGAACAGCTCCGCCAGATCGCGCTGATCGGCGGCGACCAGATGCACGGCGAGCACCGGCGCCGTCTTGGCGATGCGGAACGTGCGGTTCTTGACCGACAGGCAGACGAGAAAGCGAGGCGGGTGGATCGAGCATTGGGTGGCGAAGCCGACAAGGCACCCGTCGCGTTCACCTCCCGCAGCGGCGGTGACGACGTACATCGGGTACTCGAGCTGGTCGGCGAAGGCGTTGAAGTCGTCGGTCGCGGTCCCCATCGCCACCGTCACTACCCGTCGGCGTCAGTTGGCGAACAGCCGCGCCGGCGGAGGGCCGAAGCGGCCGCGGCCGAAGTCGACGATCGCCCGGCAGCGGGCGGCGAGGGAAAAGATCGGCGTCCGTCGTTTCGGCAGCAGGGCGCGCATGGCGGTGTCGCCCACGGCCATCGTCAGACGGATGAACGCCGGGTACCGACCGAAGTGGTCGCGCACCAGGAGCAGCGAGTTGCGCAGCTGCAGATACTCGACGGCCGCCGACCCGCCACTCATGTGCGGGTTGTGCACGATGGCGTCCCACACGACGCCGACCTCCCAGCCCGCCCGCCGGGCCCGCTCGCCGAGGTCGGCTTCCTCGCAGTAGGCGAAGTACCGCTCGTCGAAGAGGCCGACGTCGAGGAGGCAGCGGCGGCTGGCGATCATCAGCGTGCCGTGGGGGTGGCCGGCGGCTTCCCAGCCGGCGTCGCGTTCGGCCGCGACAAGGATGCTTCCGAAATAGCGGTCGACGACGGGCTTCATCTGGGCCCGTTCCAGCCAGACGCCGACGTTGGGCTCGCCGTAGACGGCGCTGGCGAGCCCGGCGCGCGGCCGGGCCTCCACTGTCTCGAGCAGCCGCCGGAGGCAGCCGGGCTCGGGCAGGGCGTCATGGGGCGCGATGGCGGCCCACTCGCCCGTCCCGCCGTCGAGCCACCGGCGAAAGCCGACGTTGGCCGCCGGGCCGAAGCCGCGATTGGCGCCGAGGGTGACGATGTCGATGTCGGGAAGCTCGCGGTGCAGCTCGGCGACGGACTCGGGTGCCGACCCGTTGTCGATCACCGTGATGTCGACTGCCACGTCCTGGCGCCGGAAGGCGGCGACCGTCTGCACGCACCGCGCCGGCTGGTCGCGGTGGACGATGAAGACCGGCAGCGCCTCATCGCGGAGCACGCCGGGACCTTACTGTTCGGTCATGAAAAGCGGCCCTGTGCTGACCTCGGTGAGCGTCGCCGATGCTCCGGAGCTATGGGAGGCGGTCGGCTTCAACGTCGACGGCGGAGCGTGTCAGGTCGGCGCGGTACGGATCGACCTCGGAGCAACAGGCGCGGGCGTCGTTGCGTGGGGGCTCCACGGCGTCGAGACGGGGTCGATCGACGGGCTCGACACTCGACACGACTCGAGCCCGATCGGGACCGGCGCGTCGCACCCCAACGGCACGGTTGTCCTCGACCACCTGGTCGTCGCTTCGCACGATCCAAACCGAACTCGCTCAGCACTCGAAGAACGAGGCTTCGATGTCCGGCGTGCGCGCCAGATGGGCGACCGCCTCTACACGTTCTTCCGCGTCGGCGAATCGATTCTCGAGCTGGTCGGCCCGGCCGTGCCCGACGGCGACCGGCCGGCGCGCTTCTTCGGACTGGCCTTTACCGTCGCCGACCTCGACGCGACTGCCGCTCACCTCGGGGCCGTGCTGGGCGAGGTCAAGGACGCCGTCCAACCGGGGCGCCGCATCGCCACCCTGCGCCGTGAGGCGGGCCTGTCGGTCCCGGTGGCGTTTATGAGCGCCGGACCCGGCGCCATCTGAGGTCAGTCGCGGTCGGCCGCCCAGTTGTAGACGTTCTGGGCCATCAGCGAGCGCTCGGCGCGGGCCCGCCGCTTGTACACGTCGGCGCGCGCTTCGCGAATCCCGGTGTCGCCGGGCGCCGCCCGGCCCGCGAGCTCGACCAGGTGGGCCGCCATCCGTAAGTCGCCCGCGTCGGCCAGCTCGAGAGCGCGGTCGGCCAGGCGCCGGGGGCCGCCCGCGAGGGTGGCGATCTCGACGGCGAGGTCGGTCTCGGGCGCGGGCTTGAGGTGGGACGGGTCGGCGTCCCACCATCCGCCGTAGAGCCGCCACACGTTGCGGACGATGAACTCGGGGTCGTCGTAGATCGGCTGCAGGTAGGGCCGGTCGACAAGGCCGTCGGGGGCGCGCACAGTGTGGATGACCTCGTCGAGGCTGGCGCCCGCGTTCATCATTTCGACGGTCTGGTCGTGGAGGGCGTCGAGCAGGGTCGCCGTGTCCTCGAGCGCCTGGGCGACGCGGTCGGCCCCGACGATCGGCAGGCCGTGACCGGGGAGCAGCACCTCGGGCTCGAGCGCCGCCATGTCCCGCAGGGCGACGGCCCACTCGTGGGGATAGCGCTGCACCTTGAACGGGTTGCCGGCGTTGGGGCACGCCCAGATGAAGAAGTCGCCACAGCACAGAACCTTGCGCTCCGGCACCCACGTCCACGTGTGGTCGTCGGTCTCGCCGCGCGCGTGGTGGAGCTCGAACGTGACGCCCCCGACGTCGATGTTCAGCGTGTCGCGGTAGGTCCGGTCCGGGTAGCGGTACTCGGTCGGCCAGCGCAGGTTAGGCACGCGGAACTGGCGCTGGTTGATGACCTCGTTGTATCCGGCGGTGAGGATGTAGCGGTCGAAACGGGCGGGGAGCGCCTCGTGGGCGACGACCGTCGGCGGCGCCCAGCCGTTGGCCTTCGCCTCCTCTTCGATGAGCGGCACCCCGAAGACGTGGTCGATGTGGCCGTGGGAGTACACGGCGGTGTCGACGCGGTCGCTCGACCAGCGGCGCAGCTCTTCGAGTGCTGAAGGCGCGAACAGCTGGCTGCCCGTGTCGACGAGCACCAGCCCGTCGTCGGTCGACACCGCGCTGATGTTGGCGAACGACGCCACGAAGGCGCAGCCGTCGGTCACCTCGGTGGCGCCGCCCATCGGCGAGAAGGGGTGGGCCTGCTCGATGGGGAGCTCGCCCCGCCAGAGGCGGTCGGCGACGTCGAGGACGTCGTTGTTGTCAGGCACCCTGGACCCCTTTCACGTCGTCGACGTCGTCGAACATCAGCGCCCACGCCACGTTGATCCCGAGGAACACGATCAGCGATAGCAGCACGGCCTCGACTCGAAGCGGCGCGCCCAGCTCACGCGCTAACCCGGGTGCGACGGCGCCCAGGAAGATCAAGCCGTAGAGGATGATCGACGTAGTCGACTCGATCTGCCACAAGACGCCGCGCGGCGTTGGGACCGGCGAGAATTGCAGATACCCGAGGATGATGGCGCCGGCCGCGGCCGAGACAGCGAACGACACCCGCCACACGGTGCTGTTGGTCGGGTCGACGAGCGCAAGCAGGCTCATGAGACCGGGGAGGGCGAAGTGCAGCGACACGGCGTACGCCCGGCGCCGGTGGTCGGGGCTGCGGCGCCACTCGCTGTGGCGGGTCTGCACCACGATCAGCCACAGGCCGTAGACGGTGAAGCTGAGGGGCGCGAAGGCGCCGTAGAACTGGTTCAGCATCGTGGGTAGGGTGCGCCCCCATGAGCGACATAAGTGACGTCAACAACCCCGAAGCCTTGGGCCAGCTGCTCGAGGGCCGGTCTGACGACGAGATCAACGAGTTCGTCAACGCAGCCGGCGTCGACACCGTGCTCAGCCAGGTTTTCGAC
>JAFAUA010000412.1 GCA_019243595.1 Acidimicrobiia bacterium | reverse complement strand
GGTGGAGAAGGGCAAGGCGGACGGCTGCTACATCAACACCGCGGGCGTCGGCGTCCTCGAGCGTGACCTGGACCTTGGTGTGGCCCATGCCCAGCCGGGGGACGCGGTGCTGGTGTCCGGGCCGATCGGTGACCACGGGATCACGGTGATGCTCACTCGTGGCGAGCTGGAGATCGAGGCCGACGTCGAGTCCGACACCGCGTCCCTGCACCACCTCGTCGGCTTACTGCTCGATGCCGCTCCCGGCGTGCACTGCCTCCGTGACGCCACGCGCGGCGGCGTGGCCACCGTCCTCAACGAGATCGCCAAGGAATCCCAGGTCGGCATCGTGATCGAAGAGGACCGGGTGCCGGTACGGCCCGCGGTCAGCGGCGCGTGTGAGCTCCTGGGGCTCGACCCTCTCTACGTGGCGTGCGAGGGACGCCTGGTCGCCATCGTCGAGGGTGCACAGGCCGACGCCGCGGCCGAGGCGCTCCGTGCCGATCCGTTGGGCGCCGGCGCGGCCATCATCGGCCGGGTCAACGCTGATCCGGAGGGACTCGTGCTCTTGCGCACCGCCTTCGGCGGCACGCGCATCGTCGACATGCTTGTCGGCGATCCGCTACCGAGAATCTGCTGACGCGGCAACCGCCAACTGACCGAGGCTGATCCCGCCGTCGTTCGGCGGCACCTGCGAGTGGACGAGGACCCGGAAGCCGCCGCGCTCGAGGCCGACCACCGTGCGATCGAGCAGGAGCTGGTTCTGGAACACGCCGCCCGACAGGGCGACGGTGTCGAGCCCGCGGGCCTGACGCACGTTGTCGGCGGCGTCGACGACGGCTTGGGCCAGGGCGTTGTGGAAGCGCGCCCCGATCACTCCGACGTCGACGCCGGCCCGCACGTCCTCGGCCACGGCGTGCACGAGGTCACGGGCGTGGATGATCTGGTCGACCGCGAGTGGATACGCGTCGTCGACGGTCGGGTCGGTCGCCTGCTCGAGTTCGATGGCCGCCTGGCCCTCGTAATTGACCTCGTCGCGGACGCCGGCGATCGCGGCCACGGCATCGAACAGCCGCCCGGCGCTCGACGTGGCCGGCGCATTGAGCGTCCTCCGGGCCACGGCGGCGATGGCGTCCCACTTGTCGGCGTGACGCTCTCGGACGGCCAAGCCGGCAGCACTATGGGCGCCGAGCCACGCGGCCGCCATTCGCCACGGCTGCTTGATCGCCATCGTGGCCCCGGGCATCGGTACCGACTCGAGGTGACAGACGCGCTCGAAGCCACGGAGATCGGCGATCAGGATCTCGCCACCCCAGATGGTGCTGTCGACGCCGTAGCCGAGCCCGTCGAAGGCAACTCCGATGACCGGTCCGGCTTCGCCGTTGTCGGCGAGGCACGAGGCGATGTGGGCGTGGTGGTGCTGCACTGCCACCAGGTCGACGCCGGGCATGTCCAGCGCATACTTCGTTGACAGGTACTCGGGGTGGAGGTCGTGGGCCACGACCGCGGGGCGGACGTCGAACAGGCGGCAGAAGTGCTCGACGCCGTCGATGAACGAGCGCATGGTCTCGTAGTTCTCGAGGTCGCCTATGTGGTGGGAGACGAAGGCGTGGTTGTCCCTGCCGATCGCGAACGTGTGCTTCAGCTCCGCGCCGCATGCAAGCACGGGGCCCGCCAGTCGGTTCGAAAGGACGATCGGCCGAGGCGCGTAGCCGCGTGAGCGGCGAACAGGCATCTCGCGGCCGCGGAACGAGCGCGTCACCGAGTCGTCGGTGCGGATGTGGATCGGGCGGTCGTGGGTCAAGAAGGCGTCGGCGATCGAGCCGAGACGCTCGACGGCGTCGTCGTCCCGGTAGGCGATCGGCTCGTCGGACACGTTGCCGCTGGTCAGCACGAACGGCTCGCCGAGGTCGCGCGCCAGCAGATGGTGGAGTGGCGTGTACGGCAACAGCACGCCGATCCACCGATTGCCGGGTGCCACCGAGGATGCCAAACGGGCATCGGCCCGCCGGCGCACCAGCACGATCGGCCGCCGGGCCGACGTGAGCGGCGCCGCCTCGCTCTCGTCGATCTCGGCGAGCCGACGTGCGGCGTCAAGATCGGCCGCCATCACCGCGAACGGCTTGTCCTCGCGGTGCTTGCGGTCGCGCAGCGTCTTGACCGCCGCTTCATCGTTTGCCAGAGCGGCCAGGTGGTATCCACCCAAGCCCTTGATCGCCACGACCTGCCCGGCACGTAGAGAGGCGACGGTTGCCGCGAGTGCGTCCTCCCGGTTCTTTGCGCGTGTTCTGTTGTCTGACAACGGAAAACGCGCAAAGAACGAGATGGTGGGGCCGCAGGTGGGGCAGCAGATGGGTTGGGCGTGGAATCTCCGGTCGGTCGGGTCGTCGTACTCGCGGCGGCAGTCGGGGCACATGGCGAAGCCGGCCATCGTCGTGTTCGGGCGGTCGTAGGGGACGCCGGTGACGATCGGGAACCGAGGTCCGCAGTTGGTGCAGTTGACGAAGGGGT
>JAFAUA010000249.1 GCA_019243595.1 Acidimicrobiia bacterium | reverse complement strand
CTGGTGGCCCGGCTCAAGTACCGCAATGCCCGGGCGGTCCTGCCGGCGATGGCCGGCGCCATTGCCGCGCTCGTCGACCGGCGACGGTCGACGTGGTGACGTGGGCGCCGACGGGCGTGGCCCGGCGCCGCGAGCGGGGCTTCGACCAGGCCCGGCTGCTCGCCCGAGCGGTGGGGCGCCGCCTGCACCGGCCGTGTCGTTCCCTCCTCATCCGGGAGCCCGGCCCGCCGCAAACGGGTCGGCCCAAGTGCGACCGGATCAACGGCCCAAAGTTCACAGCGCCCGAAACCCCCCTCGCCGTGTCCTCATCGTCGACGACGTGGTCTCCACGGGGGCAACGATGCTTGCCGCCGCCGATGCCCTCAGGACTGCGGGCGCGGTGGTGGTCAAAGCGGCCGCCGCGGCGCGGACACCCCTCAAGGCGACAGACGAGTTGTCCGATGCCGCGGGGGATGGCTGACACCGTCCTCACCGCTGTGTACCAGAGGCTCGACGCCTGCCCATGGGTGCGCCCCGAGGCGGTGGCGAGAGGACGGGCGCGCCTCAGTACCCAACCGTGGCCCACCGGCGAACAAGTGGCCCGCTCGATGCTCGAGTGGGTCCTCGGCGCTCGTACGGGCTGAGACGTACACTCCCCCCAGATGGACGTCAGCATCCGCGGGCGGAACGTCGAGCTCTCCGAAGCCCTCCGGGCCGCCGCCGAGGAGAAGGTGACGCATCTGTCTCGGTTCCTCGACGGGATCGACCACGTCGAGATTCTCTTCCTCGAGGAACGCAACCCCCGAATCGCCCAGCGCGACACGTGCGAGGTGACGTTCCAGGTCCACGGGCACCACCTGCGGGCCAAGGCGTCCGCGGCCGACCCTTTCGCCGCCGTCGACGGCGTGGTCGCCAAGCTCGAGCACCAGATCGAAAAGCTCAGAGGGAAGCTGATCGGACGATCGCATCCTCGGCGGCATGGATCGGTAAACTCGACATTGCAGCAGGATTCCGACGAAGAAGAGTTCGAACCGGGTCAGGTCCGGATCGTCAAGAACAAGAACTTTGCGATCAAGCCGATGACCCCTGAGGAGGCAGCGTTGCAGATGGACCTGCTCGGTCACGACTTCTACTTCTTCACGAACTCGGAGACCGAACAGGCCGCGGTGGTGTACCGCCGCGACGACGGCGACGTCGGACTGATCGACGCGAGCTAGAGGCTGAGGCGAGGAACATGGCAGACGAACGAGCTCGCGGCGACAACGAGCCCATCCGGGTCCTGATCGCCGACGACCACGCCCTGTTCCGGCGCGGCCTGAACATGGTTCTCGAGTCCGAGGACGGCATCGACGTCGTGGCCGAGGCCGAGGACGGCCAGGACGCCATCGGCAAGGCCGAGGAGTTCGCCCCCGACGTCGTCCTGATGGACGTCCGCATGCCCCGCGTCAGCGGCATCGAGGCCACCCGCACGATCCGCGACGTCATCCCGACGGCCAAGATCCTCATGCTGACCGTCAGCGACGAGGAAGAGGACCTCTACGAGGCCATCAAGGCCGGCGCCAACGGCTACCTGCTCAAGGAGATCTCCATCGAGGAGGTCGCCGACGCCATCCGGGCCGTCGTCCAGGGCCAGAGCCTGATCTCCCCGTCGATGGCGTCCAAGCTCCTCACCGAGTTCAACACGCTGGTGAAGCGGGCCGAGGAGAAGCAGCAGTTCCCGGCGCCCCGCCTCACCGACCGGGAGCTCGAAGTCCTCAAGCTGGTCGCCCAGGGCATGAGCAACCGCGAAATCGCCGAGGACCTCTACATCTCGGAGAACACGGTGAAGAACCACGTGCGCAACATCCTGGAGAAGCTGCATCTGCACTCTCGGATGGAGGCGGTGGTCTACGCCGTGCGCGAAAAGCTGCTCGACATTACCTAGCCACGCCGGCTAGCCGCCCTCGTTGCGCTTGTAGAGCACCGCGCCCTGGCCCTGGTTGTTCTGGGCGCGGGCGACCTCGTGAAACTGGGACTTGACCCGCGCGAAGACGCCGGCGTGGTCCTCGAGGTTCGTTGGCAGGAACAGATACTCGACGTCACGGGCCTCGGGCAGCAGTTGACCCTCTTGCTTGAACGTCTTCCAGTTGGCCGCTGCGAACGGTGTCGGCCACATGTACACGCGTCGCCGGTGGTCGACGTGCGACGCGTAGCCGTAGTACACGGACACGACGGCGTGCGGCGGCAGCTTGTCCTGAACCCGCTTCACCGCCAGCACCGCCGAGTTCGACGGCGACAAATGCGGCACGGTGTTGTGCACCGACCACGGGAACGGCGCCCAGAGAAACGACGTCCAGAGGGCTGACAGGGCGACGATCCACGCCGCGATCGTGCGCGCCCGCTCCTTCTTGAGGCTGCCGATGGCGAACACGGTGCCGAGCATGAGGCCGGGGATGGCCGCCATCGAGTAGTGGTACGCGATCTGGTGTTGGTACCCGAACGTGCTCAAGATGTTGAGCGCGACCACGAGGAACGCGGTCGCCGCGACCTCGGGGGCAACGAGGAACACGAGGCCCGTCGGCGCCACCATCTGCCACAGGTAGAACGGACGGCCGTTGGGATGATCGGCCTTGATCAGGTACTTGACCACGTCGGCGGGCTTGCGCAGCGTCTCCTTGATGACCCCCGATGGGCCGCCGAAGGGGACGCGCCAGGTGTTGAGCGTCGGCACGCCGATCAGCGAGCGCATGATGACGTTGGTGGCGAAGAGGGCCCAGCCGATCGCGGTGGCGCCGATGATCGCTCCGATGCGCCGGTCGCGCCGGAGGGCGAACCACACGGCGAGGGGAAGCACGACGAAGACCGCGTCCTCTTTGCAGAGCAGCGCCAGCACCGCGAACACGATGAACATCCGGCGCTTGTCGGCAATGGCGGCGTAGATGGCGAATCCGAGAATCGGGACCAGCAGGCAGTCGGGGTGGAAGTTCTCCAGGTTCGACGCCGCCAGAGCGGGAAACAGGAGGTACGACGCGGCCAGCACCACCGCGAGCACGGGGCGCCGGAGCAGCCGCATGGCCAGGAGGTAGACGGGCACGGCACCCAGGGCCAGCGCGAACGCCTGGACGTAGAGCAGTGTTGTGGCGTCGGGCCGGAGCCAATACAGAGGAACCAGGAACAGCAGCGAGAACTGCGTGTGGTCCCCGAACAGATTCCGGCCCATCAGCGTGATGAAGGGCGCATGGAACCGGGACAGCAGCCACAGGCCCTGGTCATAGAGGCCGATGTCGAAGGCGCTATCGCCGTAGCCCCGGTGCACCTCGCTCGTGAGGTGCCCGAAGTGCAGGGTGTACCAGAGGATCAGGACGGCGGTGACGGCGACGCACACGACGCCCACCCTTCGGTCCTCGCCGAAGACCCAGTGTTCGCGCACGCGGGCGGGGGCGGTCCGCACTGCGTTTCGGACACGGCTGACGAGGGGCTCGGAGAAGAGCTGCGGCTGCATGTCCGAGGGGCGAGCGTATAGGCCCGGTCAAGCCCCGGTCAGGGGCTGGTTCCGAAGCTTTCGGGATCGACGCGGTTGCCGTGCTGCACCCGGTGGGCGACCACGATTCCCGCGTCATCGGAAACGATCTCGAACTCGCCGTCGGAGACGAGGCGGTCGAAGAGGGCGACGTTGCGGCCGTCGAGCAGCGCACGGTCGAGCACGAGCCAGTGAACGATGTTCGGGTCGGGGAGGTGCTCGCCGTTCACCGCCCAGCTGTCGGAGATGAACGGGTTCGGGTAGCTGTAGATGTACCGCCGGTGGGACAGGTGGGGAGCCAAGTTGTAGGTGGCGCTGATGTGGTCCTTGCCCGCCATGTCGCGCACCGCCGCCGCTTTGGCCTGTCGAGCGGGGTCGGCCCAAAGGGGCCACCAGCCCTTGCGGTATTCGTGGCCGATCGGCGACGGCCCCCAGATCACTGTGGCAGTGAGCGAGCAGGCGACGATCGCGCCGACGAGGATCCGTCGGTGGAGCGGACGCCGTCCGAGGAAGGCGACGCCCTCGACGGCGCCGAGCGTGAGACCGACGAGGGGGAGCGCTGCGTAGTGATAGGTGATCACCCGCGTGAACCCGACCGCGCTGAGCACGTCGATCAGCGCCTGCGGCAATCCGACGCCCAGCGCCAGCGGCGCGGCCAGGGGCACGAACGCGAACGGCAGCGTCATCTTCCAGTAGAAGCTGGCGGCATCAGGGGCCAGGACGCGGCGCGTGAACTCGGTCGGGTGCTTGGCGCTGTTGATCAGCACATCGGTGGGTGAGTTGCCGAGGGTGCCGAACAGGTTGTTGTAGAAGGACTCACCGGCGCCGCTGAACGTGGGGATCAGCCAGCTGTTGGCGATGAAGAAGTAGAGGGCGGCCAGTCCGACCGTCCACAGTCCCGGCGTCCACTGCTTGCGGATGACGAGCACGAGGCCGATCACCAAGGCGGCCAGGGCGACGTCCTCCTTCCAGCACACGGCGTAGGCGAGCGACACCCCGTACCAGAGCCACCGCTCCCGCCGCGCGAAGTACCAGGCGAAGAACAGGCCGATGATCGCCATTGGCTCGGGATGGAACAGCTCCCAGGCCATGAACTGCAGCGAGGGGTGCAGCAGATAGGCGGCGGCCAGGCCGACGGCGAGCCAGCCGCTGTCGAGGCGGTCACGCGCCAGCAGATAGATCGGGATGGCGGCCAGCGCCATCGACAGCACCATCACGATGTTCAGGAAGTTGGCGCCCGCGCCCAGCCAGTAGAAGGGCGCCAGAAGGAACAGGCCGAGGTTGAAGTGGTGCCCGAAGAAGTGCAGGCCCCGGATCGACATGAACAGTCCGCCCATGCGCGAGATCAGCCACGTCGCCTGGTCGAAGATCGCCATGTCCAGGCTGAAGGAGCCGAACCGGTTCTGGCGGAGGAGCACCAGCCGCCCGAAGGTGAAGACCCAGGTGGCCATCAGCAGGCCCAGCACCCAGAGCTGGGGGTGCTTCGTCGCGATGCTGCGGCGGGCCGTGGCGTGGTTGAGGCCGGCCTTCGTGTCGGCCACGGCGCCATGTTGCCATAGGGCCGCGCCGGGCCAGACGCAGGGTGGCGCCTATCGTTTCGGCGATGCTCGACCCGGACGCCGCCTTCCCCACGGCGTGCTATCTGTGCGGGGGACGCGAGCTCCAGCTCCGGTTCGGGGAGCGGCGAACGTCCGCGCCGACGCCGGATCTCGCTGACGGCTCCTACAACTGCACGAGCCTCCGCCACGGAAACCATGCGCCGATCTGGCGTTGCCGGACGTGCGGTCTGTTGTTCCAGTGGCCCCTGCCCGACCCCGACGACCTCCTCAAGGCGTACAGCGCAGTGGAGGACCCCGTGTACGTCGGCGAACGTGCCAACCGCTACTACACGTTCCAACGGGTGCTGGGCGCGCTCGGGCCCGCACGGTCACGCCGGCTGCTCGACGTCGGCGCCTACTGCGGGTATTTCGTCGATGTCGCCCGGAAGGCCGGCTTCCAGGCCGAGGGCACCGAGCTGTCGGTGTGGGCCGCCGGCCAGGGGCGGGAGCTCGGGCTCACGGTCCACAACCAGACCGTGGGGGAGCGGGCGGCCAGCGGCGACACCTACGACGTCGTGACGATGTGGGACGTCGTCGAGCACCTCGCCGACCCGCGTGCCGAGCTGGAGGCCACCTTCGGGCTGCTCGCCCCCGGCGGCCAACTGCACCTGTCGACCATTGATGCCGGCAGCCGAATCGCCCGGGCCCTCGGCCAGCACTGGCCTTGGCTGATGGAGATGCACCTCTACTACTTCGACCGGCACACGGTCGCCAGCCTGCTGCAACAGGCCGGGTTCCGTGTCGAGCGCATTGGGCTGTACAGCCACGTCGTCTCGGTCGACTACCTCCTGACGAAGGTCGCGGCGGCGATCCCGGCCGTCGATTCGGTGGCCGAGTCGATCCGCACCGTGGTCCCCGAGCACTGGCGGGTTCCGGTCAACCTCGGCGACAACATGCACATCGTCGCCCACCGCCCGGCCTGACGGCCGCCAAAGAAGCGCCAGGGCCGCCAGTACAATCGCCCCCATGTCTGTATTCAGTCG
>JAFAUA010000172.1 GCA_019243595.1 Acidimicrobiia bacterium | reverse complement strand
TTGCTGGCGCGAATCCGGGCCCACGAGCGGGAGATCGGCGACCTGCTCGTCGCCGGCATGCTCTGGATGAACGGCACCGACCACCAGACGCCGCAGCCTTGGCTGGGCCGGGTCGTCGCCGAGGCCAACGCCATCCAGGACGACTACCGAATCGTGGTCACGTCGCTCCCCGAGTATCTGGCGTCGGCACCGACCGAAGGCCTGCCGTCGTGGCAGGGCGAGCTTCGTTCCGGGGCACGCGCCAACCTGCTGATGGGTGTGGCGTCGAACCGCGTCGACGTCAAACAGGCGGCGGCGCGCGCCGAACGGGCGCTCGAGCGCCGGGCCGAGCCGCTGTCGGCGCTGTTCATGGCGCCCGAGCGGTGGCCCGACGCCGAGCTGGTGCTGGCGTGGAAGGAGATGATCCGAAACTCGGCGCACGACTCGAGCTGCGCGTGCTCGGCCGACGAGGTCGTCGACGCCGTCCTCGACCGCTACGCCGGCGCCCGCCAGATCGGCGACACGCTCGCCCGCAAGGCGTTGCGGACACTGGCCCATTCGCTCGCCGACTCGGGCGCCTACGTCGTCAACCCGTCGATGCGGACGCGCGGCGGCGTCGTCCAGCTGCTCGTGCCCGACATCGGGCCCGTCGACGGCACGCAGCTCGTCTACGAACGACCGGCGTCGACCGAGGTGGTGGAGCTGCTCGGTGGCGACCTCAACATGGTGCTGGCCCGCCTCCGCAACGACGAGATCGTGGCCGGTGGCGACATCGTCGCCGTCGATGCCGAGGACGTCGACGGCGTCTACGAGGTCACGCTGGCAACCGGCGTCCGGCGCCGCCCGGTGCGCGTGGACGCCGCCCTCTCGGATCTCTACGCGCAGGCGGGCGCCCGCCGCACGCTGCCGATGAAGCTCCGCATCGAGCGCGAGGCGTTCCAGGTCGTGCTGGCCCGCGTGGGCGAGGTGCCGGCCTACGGGTGGCAACGATGGGAACCTGAGGGCGTTGGCGCGCCCGTCACCGCCGAGGGCCTCGTCATGGACAACGGCCTCGTGCGTGTCGAGGTTTCTGCCGACGACGGCACGTTCTCGATCAACGGCCTCGCGGGCTTCGACCGGCTCGTCGATGACGGCGACGACGGCGACACCTACAACTACTCGCCGCCGGCCACCGACCTCGTGGTCGACCGTCCCGCCAGCGTCGCCGTCGAAGTTGTGGAGGCCGGACCGGTGCGCGCACAACTCGTCGTGCGCCGCCAGTTCGTGTGGCCGGAGCGTGTGGTCGACGGCTCCCGCGCTGGTGAGCGCGCCGTCGACGTCGTCACCGTGCTCGAGCTGCGCGCGGGAGAAGGCCTCGTCCGCATCGAGACCACGCTCGACAACACGTGTCGCGACCACCGCCTGCGCTCGTGGTTCCCGCTGCCCGCGCCCGCAGAGGTGTCCCGCGCCGAGTGCGCCTTCGCGGTCGTCGAGCGCGGGCTCACGGCCGAGGGCGGCCCCCATGAGTACGGGCTGCCGACGTTCCCGTCGCGGCGCTTCGTGTCGGCCGCGGGGCTGACCCTGGTGCACGAGGGTCTGCTGGAGTACGAGCTGGTCGACGGCGGACGGGCTTTGGCCCTCACCCTGCTGCGCTGCACCGGCAAGCTGTCGGGTACGAACATGGCGTACCGACCCTGGCCCGCCGGGCCTCCCTTCCCCGCCGAAGGCGCCCAGATGCACGGTCGCCAGGTCCTTCGCTACGCCGTCCACGTGGGCGACGTCGACCCGTACGCCATGGTCGACGACGTCTTCCTTCCTCTCGAAGTGGTGGCTGCTCCCGGCGGTGGCGACCGTCCGTCGACAGGTACCGAGCTCCAGGTGCACGGCGCCGAGGTCTCCGCCGTCATGCGTCGGGGCGGCGAACTGGAGGTTCGAGTGTTCAATCCGACCGACGACGACACCGTCGTCTCGATCGACGGCCGCACCGGCTGGCTCATCGACCTGCGCGGCCGTCCCATCGAACCCTTCGACGGCGGCTTTCCGCTGCGCGCGTGGGGCATCGCCACTGCGAGACTCGACGCATGAGCGACACACCGCACTACAAGAAGCCGGGCTGGTTCACTCGGTTCGTCTTCAATCCCATCGTCGCCGGCTTCACCCGCCTGGGGATCAGCGTGTTGGGCTCGCGGGTGCTCCGCGTGCGCGGGCGTAAGTCAGGTGAGTGGCGGACGGTCCCGGTCAACCTTCTCACGCACGAAGGGCAGCGCTACCTGGTCGCGCCGCGTGGCGAGACACAGTGGGTCAAGAACATCAGAGTCGCCGGCGGCGGCGAGCTCCAGCTCGGCCGCAAGATCGAGGCGATCAGCGTCGTCGAGCTCGGCAACG
>JAFAUA010000502.1 GCA_019243595.1 Acidimicrobiia bacterium | reverse complement strand
CGGGTTGAAGAAGTGGATGCCGCAGACCTTGTTGGGCCGCCCGGTCTCCATCGCCATCTCGATCACCGGCAGCGTCGACGTGTTCGTCGCCAGGATCGTGGCTTCGCCGCAGATGCGATCGAGCTCGTTGAACAGTTCCTTCTTGGTCGCCAGGTCCTCGACGACGGACTCGATGACGAGGTCGCACGCGGCCAGATCGCCGAGGTCGGACGTTCCCGTGACACGCTGCAGGGCGCCGTCGCGGTCCTCCTCGGACAGGCGGCCCTTCTCGACCTGCTTGTTGAGTGACTTCTCGAGACCGGCGATGGTCTTGTCGGCGGTCTCCTGCTTCCGGGAGCGCAGCACCACCTCGATGCCGGCCTTGGCTGCCACCTCAGCCATGCCCGAACCCATGATCCCCGATCCGACGATGCCCACCCGCTTCACAGTCATGGGGGCGCAGGTTACCGAGGGGTAGGGTCGCCGCTCTAATGCCTGGCGTCATCGCGTTGGTCGGCGGCAACGAGTGGCAGCAGAAGTGCACGTTCGACCGCGGTCTGCTCGAGGCCAGCGGCGGCACCGACGTGCTGGTGCTGCCGACCGCGGCGGCCTACGAGCATCCGGACCGGGCCGTCGACCTAGCCCGCCAGTGGTTCGAATCGATGGGCGCCAATGTGCAGGGCCTCGACGTGCTACGCCGCGCCGACGCCGAAAGCGAGAGCAACGCCGCGGCCGTGCGTGCGGCGCGGTTCATCTACCTCTCGGGCGGCTCACCGATGCACCTGCGGTCGGTGCTCAAGGACTCGCCGGTGTGGAACGCCCTCGTCGAGGCGTGGGAGGGCGGCGCCGTCCTCGCCGGGGCCAGCGCGGGCGCCATGGTCCTGTGCGACCCGATGGTCGACCCGCGCGGCGGCGCCTTCACCCTCGGGCTCGGTCTGATCGAGCAGGTGGCGCTCATTCCCCACCACGAGGAATGGGACGAGGACCAGGCCCGGCGCACCATCGAGCTGGCGCCCAAAGGCCTGCCGGTCGTCGGCATCGACACCCAGACGGCGCTCATCCGCGACGCCGGTGGCACGTGGCGCAGCGAAGGGGCGGGCCGGGTCGTGGTGTTCGTCGACGGCAAGGAGGCCGACGTCGGCGTGTTGCCCTAGCTCTCCTGGATGGTCACCGACGTCATGGTGACCTTCTCCTTGGGCGCACCGTTGGTGGCGTTGGGGTCGGCCAGGGCGGCGATCTTGTTGACGACGTCCATCCCGGCGGTGACCTGACCGAACAACGAGTACTGGGGCGGCAGCTGCACGCCCTGCTGTCCGGTGATGATGAAGAACTGGCTGCCGTTGGTGTTCGGTCCCGAGTTCGCCATCGCCAACGAACCGATCTTGTACTGGCCGGCCTGCGGGAGCTCGTCCGCGAACTTGTAGCCGGGGTCGCCGGTGCCGTCGCCCTTCGGGTCGCCACCCTGGATCACGAAGTCGGGGACGATGCGATGGAACGTCAGCCCGTCGAAGTAGTGGTACTCGGCGAGGACCACGAAGTTGTTGACGGTCTTCGGCGCCTTCTTGGGGTCCAAGGCGATGGTGATCGGCCCGCCCTGCGATGTCTGCATCGTCGCCGTATAGGTCTTGTTCGGGTCGATGCACATGGGCGGCGGCTTGGCGAACGACGTCGTGCGCGGCGACGACCCGTCGGCCTTGGGACAGGCCGTGTCACCCCCGACCGATGCGCCCTTGGCGGCAGTGGCCGCCGTGGTCGACGCGCCCGTGCTGGAGACCTTCTTGGACGAGCCGCCGCCGCCGAAGCCGCCCGTCAAGCCGACGATCAGGGCGATCACGGCGAGCGTCGCGACGATGACAATGCCCATCCGCTGCCGGCTCCGTCGCCGTCGGGCTTCGGCCATCGCCTGCTGCTGCGCTTGGCGTCCCGCCTTCTTCCGTTGCCGTTTTTGGTTCGCCATCGGCTCTGCAAGGTATCCGGTACCGTGACTTCGACCGCAGTCACCGACGGAAGTACCTCAGCGTTGAGCCTCGTCGTCCAGAAGTTCGGCGGAACATCCGTCGCCGACCCCGACCGCATTCGAGCCGTCGCAGACCATGTGGCGCGCACCCGCCGCGACGGCCACGACGTCGTCGTCGTCGTGAGCGCCATGGGTAAGACAACCGACGAGCTCATCCGGCTGGCCCAGGACGTCTGCCCCGAGCCAGGCGGTCGCGAGATGGACATGCTGCTCACCGCCGGCGAACGCATCTCGATGGCGCTGCTCTGCATGGCGATCGAGACCGAGGGTGTGCCTGCCGCCTCGTTCACTGGCAGCCAGGCCGGCATCGTCACCGACACCGTGCACGGCAAGGCCCGCATTCTCGAGGTGCGCGGCGACCGGTTGCGTGAGGCCATCGCCAACGGCCAAGTCGCCGTCGTGGCCGGCTTCCAGGGGGTGTCGACCGAACGTGACGTCACGACCCTGGGTCGCGGCGGGTCGGACACGACCGCAGTGGCACTGGCTGCGGTGCTCAAGGCGGAAGTCTGCGAGATCTACACCGACGTCGCCGGTGTTTATACGGCCGATCCCCGCGTCGTACCGAACGCCCGGCGGCTCCCGGCGGTCTCCTTCGAGGAGATGCAGGAGATGGCGGCCACGGGCGGCCGCGTGCTCGCCCTGCGCTCGGTCGAGTTCGCCCGCAATCACGGTGTGGTGCTGCACGTGCGGTCGAGCTTCACGTGGGAGCAGGGCACGTGGGTCAACGAGGAGGGACCAATGGAGCAGGCCATCATCTCGGGCGTCACCCACGACACCTCGGAGGCCAAGATCACCGTCACCCATGTCCCCGACCAGCCGGGGATCGCGGCGCGCCTGTTCGGCGCTCTCGCCGACGACGAGGTCAACGTCGACATGATCGTGCAGAACACGTCCACCGGCGGCACGACCGACATCTCTTTCACCGTCCCGCGTGCCGACCTGGCCGCTGCCATGCGCGTGAGCGAGGCGCTCGGTCCGGAGATCGGGGCCGAGAGCGTGACCCACGACGCCGAGATCGGCCGGGTGAGCATCGTCGGCGCCGGCATGAAGACCAATCCAGGTGTCGCGGCGCGCATGTTCAGGGTGCTCTCGACCGAAGGCGTCAACATCGAGATGATCTCCACCTCCTCGATCCGCATCAGCTGCGTGGTCCGGGCACGGGATGTCGAGCGCGCGGTGAAGGCCCTGCACGCCGAGTTCGAGCTCGACAAGCCGCTCGCCTAGCTCCGTTTCGCGCAGACGCCCGGTACTCTCGACTTATGGAAGTCGGGATCGTCGGCGCGACTGGGCAGGTCGGCGGGGTCATGCGCTCCGTGCTGGCCGAGCGCGGCTTTCCCGTGACCCGCATGCGCTATTTCGCCACGGCGCGCTCGGCGGGTCGCCATCTTCCGTGGGACGGCGACGACATCCAGGTCGAGGATGCCGAGACGGCCGACTACCGCGGGCTTGCCGTCGCCCTGTTCTCGGCGGGCGGCGCCGGGTCGAAGCGCCTGGCACCCCGGGTCGCAGATGCGGGAGCCATCGTGGTCGACAACTCGTCGGCCTGGCGCATGGATTCCGAGGTGCCGCTGGTCGTCCCCGAGGTGAACGCCCACGCCCTCGACGACATCCCCAAGGGGATCG
Organism: Acidimicrobiia bacterium; assembly: GCA_019243595.1. GTDB lineage: Bacteria > Actinomycetota > Acidimicrobiia > Acidimicrobiales > AC-14 > CADDZP01. The sequence goes on along the minus strand of JAFAUA010000502.1, from coordinate 1,819 downwards.
TGGCCAACCCCAACTGCACGACGATGGTCGCCATGCCGGCGCTGAAGGCCCTGCACGATGCCGCCGGGCTGCGCCGGATCGTCGTCAGCACCTATCAGTCGGTGTCGGGCGCGGGCCTGAAGGGCGTCGACGAGCTGGCCGAGCAGATGACGAAGGTGGGCGAGCAGGCACCCGCGCTCACGTTCGATGGTGCGGCCGTCGAGTTCCCGGAGCCGAGCGTGTTCCCCCAGCCCATTGCTTTCAACGTCCTTCCCCACGCCGGCGATTTCGTCGACGACGAGACCAACGAAGAGAAGAAGTTCCGCGACGAGGCCCGCAAGATCCTCGAGCTCCCGGATCTCCCGGTCTCGTGCACGTGCGTGCGGGTGCCGGTCTACTGCGGCCATTCCCTGTCGCTGAACGTCGAGTTCGAGCGCCCGATGGCGCCGGACGAGGCGCGTCAGGTGCTCTCCACCGCTGCGGGTGTCGGTCTCATCGATGTGCCCACGCCGCTGCTCGCCGCGGGCGCCGACCTTTGCTACGTCGGCCGCATCCGCCGCGACCCGGGCTCGGAAAATGGTCTCGCCCTCTTCGTGAGCGGTGACAATCTGCGGAAGGGCGCAGCCCTCAACGCCGTGCAGATCGCAGAGGCGCTGCGCGAGCGGGGCAAGCTGCCGGCTTAGGCCGGCGGGCAGCTACAGGGGACGGATCCGCAGACGGGACACCCGTCCGCGTAGCGCGCCGCAGCGGCGTCCAGCGACAACCCGAGCTGGTTGGCGAGGGACGCGAGCCACGCCAGGACATCGCCGAGCTCGTGGAGCTGCTCTTCGGCGGTCCCCTTGCGCACGGCGCGTGCCAGCTCCCCGGTCTCTTCGGCCAGCCACGCCACCGTCGCCGTGCGGCCGCGCGCCGCGTCCCGCTCCCCGTAGGTGCGCCCCATGAGGTCCTGGAAGGCGGACAGATCCACGAGCGCGTCTAGAGCCGGGTGGCGATGGCGCCGACGACCACGACGACGAGCACGAGGATGCCGAGCGATACCAGGATCAGCCCGGCGATCTCGACGGCTCGGTTGCCGCGGGAGATCTTGGCCCGGCGCGACTTCCGACGGCGGACCAGATGGCGGGCCTTGCAGTCGGCGCACAGGTCGGAGACCTGCTTGACGCGGTGGGCGTCGTAGAAGGAGACCTCGGCGACGTCCTCACGCGTCACCCCGCACATGGCGCACGTTCGGGGCTCTGGAAGCTGGGGACCGCTGACCGCGGCGCTGTCCACGCCCCAACGCTATTGCGCGCCGCGAGCACGCAGGAGAACACTGGCCGACCGTGCCTGACGCTTATGACGCTTTCCCACATCTGAAGTTCGATCGCCCGTCTGACCGGGTGCTGCGGATCACTCTCGACGGCCCCGGCCTGAACGCCGTCGACCCCGACATGCATCGCGAGCTGGCGGACGTCTGGCTCACCGTCGACCGCGATCCCGACGTCGACGTCGCCTTGCTCCAAGGGGCGGGCAAAGCTTTCTCGGCGGGCGGGAGCTTCGAGCTGGTCGAGACCATGTTCGACGACTTCGACGCGCGCGTGCGCGTGGCGCGCGAGGCCCGCGATCTCGTCTTCAACGTCATCAACTGCTCCAAGCCGATCGTCTCCGCCATGCACGGCCCGGCGGTCGGCGCTGGGCTCGTCGCCGGCCTGCTCGCCGACGTCTCGGTCGTCGCCCGCAACGCCAAGATCATCGACGGTCACACCCGCCTCGGCGTCGCGGCCGGCGATCACGCCGCCATCTGCTGGCCGCTGCTCTGCGGGATGGCGAAAGCCAAGTACTACCTGCTGACGTGCGAGCC
>JAFAUA010000020.1 GCA_019243595.1 Acidimicrobiia bacterium | reverse complement strand
GCAGGCCGGAACCCGTCGTCGGCCAAATGGCGGGTCGCCACCGCCATCGACGCCGTGAGGTTGAGCATGTCGATGGCGCCGCGGCCCCAGATCTCGCCGTCGACCAGCTCGCCACCGAACGGATCTCGCTGCCAGCCGTCGGGATTGGCCGGCACGACGTCCGTGTGGCCCATCAGCAGCAGGGTCGGGGCGTCGCGATCGCGCCCCTCGATACGCCCCACGAGGCTGGCCCGGCTGGGCACGGGCTCGTAGCGCTCGAGGTCGATCCCCGATCCCTCGAGGTAGGACTCCAGCACGTCGGCGTTGCGCGATTCCTCGCCGGAATCGGGTGCGCCGTCGTTCACACAGGCGTTGCGGATGAGGTGCTGGAGGAGGTCCGTGACCTCGCCGGTGACGTCATCCATCGGTCGGAGCGTACGGGAATGGTTGACTGGCGCTCCATGGCGGGGCGCCAAGTCGTCGTCGACGGCTCCAACATCGCAACCGAGGGACGTTCACTGCCGAGCCTGGCGCAGCTCGACGAGGCGGTGCGCGCCTATCAGGCCGAGCACGCCGACGACACGATGATCGTCGTCGTCGACGCCACGTTCGGGCACCGCATCGATGGTTCTGAGCGCCGGGCCTTCGAGGAGGCCGAAGCCGCGGGCGAGCTGGTGTCGCCGCCGGCCGGTGCCATCGGACGCGGCGACAAGTTCCTCCTGCAGATTGCCAACCGCACGGGCGCAACCGTCCTGTCCAACGACTCGTTTCAGGAGTTCCACGGTGAATATGGATGGCTGTTCGATGAAGGCCGGCTCATCGGCGGCAAACCCGTGCAGGGTGTGGGCTGGATCTTCACTGCGCGCACACCGGTACGCGGACCCAAGAGCCGCGTCGCCGTGCGGGCCAGCAAGAAGGCGGCCAGACCCGTGGAGAAGAAGGTGCCGAAGGTGAGCCCCGAGGCTCGCGACGCCATCGCCGAGGCGACGGCCGACGCCGTGTCGCCCAAGGAGGGCGGCAACCGGCGCCGTCGCGGTCGGGGGCGGGGGCCGGCGGAGCCCGTCAACGAGCCGCTGGCGTTCATCACGTTCATCGCCGACCACCAGCCGGGGTCGGAAGTCGAGGCCGTCGTCGACAGCTTCACATCTCACGGCGCGTTCGTCACCAGCAACGGGGCCCGGTGCTACGTGCCGCTCACCGGCCTCGGCGATCCGCCGCCTCGGAGTGCCAAGGACGTCCTGCGCCGCGGTGAGCCGCGGACGTTCGTCGTGCAGGCGCTCGACCCGCCCCGCCGAGGCATCGAGCTGGCCCTGCCCGAGGTCGCCAAGGTGGCGGGCGCGCCCACCGAGGAGACCGTCGAGGCCGAGACGGCCGAGCCCGCGCCCTCCAAGAAGAAGGCGGCGAAGAAGAAGGCTCCGACCAAGAAGAAGGCGGCATCCAAGAAGGTCGCTGCGGCCGAGCCCGCGCCCGAGCCGGTGCTTCAGCCCGAGCTTCTACCCGAGCCGGAGGTGGCGCTCGAGGCCGAGGAGCCCGCGCCTGCGAAGCGGAAGGCGCCAGCGAAGAAGACCGCAGCCAAGAAGAAGGCGGCGCCAGCGAAGAAGGGTGCTCCGGCCAAGAAGAAGGTCGCAGCGAAGAAAGCCCCCGCCAAGAAGGCCGACGTCGAGCCCAAGAAGGCCACGAAGAAAAAGGCGGCAGCCAAGAAGGCAGCCGCCAAGAAGAAGGCCACCTGACTTATTCGGGCCGCTCCCGCAGACGCCGAACCCAGAACTCGAACAGGCCGCGCGCCTGAACACCGGGGATCAGGAGACGCCCGTCGAGCTGCCAGGCCGGCGTGCCGGTGACCTGAGCGTCCATGGCCGCCTCCATCGACTCGACGAGAGCTGGCTGCATCGCCCCTGACTCGACGGCCTCGCGTGCGGCGAAGGCGTCGGCGCCCGCAGCGGCAACCAGCTCGTCGAGGACATCGGGGTCGTCGAGCGGTCGGTTGTCGACGAAGTGCGTCTCGAACAGCGATCGATCGAGCGTGTCGAAGGCCTCAGGTTGGTTGCGCCGCACCCACTCCGCGGTGTGCAGCGCTCGGCGGGTGTTGGGCACGCGGGCCGGGCGGCGGAACGGGAGGCCGGCCTGCTCGCATTCGGCCTCGATGCGGGCGTACATGGCCGACGCCTCGCCGTAACGGGCGCCCCACCGCTCCTCGAGCGAGATCCCGCCGACGGGGATCTCAGGATGCAGCTCGTACGGCAGCGACGTGACCGTTACCCCAAGCTCTCGCAGCAGTGCCGACCGATCCAGGCCGACGTAACACCAGGGTCAGAGGTAGTCGGACCAAAGCAGCGCGTCCATCGCTGCATGACTACCAGCTAGGGCGTCGGATGCGTTGTCTTCAGCTCGATCCATTCCGAGAGGTGGCGGGCGTGTGGTGTGCACAGCCACAGGAGCCAGCGCCACGGCCGTCTCTCGGAGTCGTTCGTCTCGTTCATATACCGAATGAACGCCCCGGCGCTGAAGACCGCCTCCGCGAATCCTGAGTGCAGCCGCAGAAACGGACATCGTCAACCGATGCGCGTGCCGCGAACGGGTCGGAGTAGGATCTTCTCTACAGCAGAAGCCGCTCGTCTTGAGCCGAGTCAACCGACCGCTCCTCTGTCCACCTCGGACGCCTCCTGCACAAGCGCAAGGAGGGCGGCCATGCCCGAGAGCGAAGGCTCTGTCCACGCACGTGTCATCGAACGCGATGGCACGGCGACCGACTTCGCGTTCGCCCGGTCGGAGATCGCCCGGCTACGAGCGGAGGTCGAGGGGCTTCTCAAGGCCGTCGCGTCGAGAGACGTCATCGGCCAGGCGAAAGGCATCCTCATGGAGCGCTACAAGCTCACCGCGGAGGAGGCGTTCGGTTGGATGCGCGACGCGTCGCAGCACACCAACATCAAGGTCGCGGAACTTTCTGTCCTGCTCGCCGAGACAGGTGAGTGGCCGCCCGTCGGCGCGGGGTAGGTGGCCGGTGTGATGGTTGACGGCCCCGCACTGGAGGCGGCCCGTGTGCTCGCCTGCGTAACGGTGGCCGAGCTTTGGCTCCGCTACTTCACTCTCGGCGGCAGCAACTCTCGTGCGGATCTCAACGCCCTCCTTCGAGGAGACATCACGTTCGGCGCCGCCCAGTACGACGTCCTCGCTCACGCTCTGAACGAGCGGTTCGTCGAACTGGACCTGGATCATCCCGTGCCGTACGCGCGGGATCCGCGGTGACGTCGGTTACCAGACGAGCTCTAGGTTCTCGATCTGACGAAGGCCCTGGCTGTAGTTGAGCTCGATGCCGTCGCGGATGGCGTAGTCGGGGACGGCCGCGTGCCATTCCTCGAGGGCGACACGCAGCTCCATGCGAGCGAGGTGCGAGCCGAGGCACCGGTGAGCACCGCCGCCGAACGCAAGGTGCTTGTTGTCGGGCCGCTGGAAGTCGACGGTTTCGGCGTCGGGCCAGGCCGCCTCGTCGGTGTTCGCGGAGCCGAGCATGACCGCGACCGGGGTGTGGGCGGCGATCGGGCAGCCCCCGAGCTCGGTGTCGGTCGTGGTGATCCGCACGACGCCCGCCACCGGCGTCTCCCACCGCAATAGCTCCTCGACGGCGTCGGGGATAACCCCCGGGTCGTCGACCAGGGCGCGGCGGTGTTCGTCGTGGCGGGCGAGGTAGGCCACGAAGCAGTCGAGCGACGCCGTCACAGTGTCGAGGCCGGCGAGGAAGAAGAGGTAGCCGATGTCGACAACCTCGTCGTGGGTCAACGTGTGCCCGTCGACCTCGGCGGTCAGGAAGCCGGAGATGAAGTCGTCCTTCGGCTCGGCCTCCCGGGCGGTGACCACCTCTTCGAGCACGGCGTAGATCTTCTGGCCGGTCTCGTCGACGAACTTCTTGCGCTTGTCGATGTCCGTGCCCGGCGGCCGGATGATGCCGTCCTTGAGGGCGATGAACTCCTCGCGCCTGGACACGGGAAGGCCGAGGAGCTCGAGGAACACCGTCGTCGGCAGTGGTTCGGCCACCGACTTGTTGAAGTTGCAGCTGTGATCGTCGACGACAGCAGCGATGAGCTCACCAACGAGGGCGCGGGTGTGGTCCTCGAGCGTCGCCACCCGCTTCGGCGCGAAGAGCGGGTCGAGGATCTTGCGGTAGTTCTTGTGATCGGGAGGGTCGATCTGCAGCGGAATCAGCGGCCGGATCTGCCCGATGTGGGCGGCGTCGATGCCCGACGAGAACACCTCGGGGTGGCGGAGGACCTCGCGGACCTGCTCGTCGCCGGCGACCAGGACCGTGCCTTCGAGGTCGACGACGGCGCCGGCCCCGCGGACCAGCCTGTACATCTCCTGGGGATGGGCGAGCGCGTAGGGATCGGGCTCGCTCTGCAAGAGCGGTGACGACGGCGGCTGTTCGCGTCGCCCGGTGCTCATGGCTGACTAGGGACGAAGCGGATCGGAAGCGTCTCCGGGCCGAAGATCCCCATGTTCGGTCGCCAGGTGGGTTCACCGTCGAGCTCGAGCCCCGGTAGCCGCTGCGCCAACAGCATCAGCGCTTCCTGCAGCTCGGCTCGGGCGAGTTGGGCTCCGAGGCAGAAATGCGGTCCACCGCCGAAGGTCAGCTGCGGGTCGCGCTCGGCGGTGATGTCGAACACGTCGGGCTGGTCGTAGGTGGCCGGGTCATGGTTGGCGGCGGATGTCGACAGGAACAGCAACGTGCCGGCCTCGAGCCGGTATCCGTCGAACTCGAAGTCCTCGGCGACCAGGCGCGGCGCCGTACTGACCGATCCTCGGAAGCGCATCACTTCCTCGACTGCGCGGCGCGCCAAGTCGGGAGCGTCGGCCAGCAGCGCCCACTGCTCCGGGTGGTGGGCGAAGACCCACAGGGCAAGCCCGAGCTGGTTGCGGGTGGTGTCGTAGCCGGCGAAGAGAAGACCGATGATGAGTGAGCGCAGCTCCTCGTCGCTCAGGCGATCGCCGTCTTCCTCGGCCTGCACGAGCACGGTGGCCAAGTCGTCGCGTGGGTGGGCTCGGCGGTCGGCGATCAGGCCGCTCATGTAGTCATC
>JAFAUA010000475.1 GCA_019243595.1 Acidimicrobiia bacterium | reverse complement strand
CCAGCGCCATCCTCATCGACGCCACCCTCGTCCGCATGGTGCTGGTGCCGTCGACGATGGAGATCCTCGGTAAGGCCAACTGGTGGCTACCGAGCTGGCTCGATCCGCTCATCCCCCACATCGGATTCGAGAGCGTGCAGGACGCCGGCCTCGAGGCCGAGCTCGCCGAGCTCGAGACCACCGGCAACGGCCAGCGGCGCCAACGACCGCTCGTGGCGCCTGGCCGCGAGAAGTAGCTAGTCGTACGTAGCTTCCACCGACCACCGCCCACCTTCGATCGCCAGAAGGTGGGCGGTGCCGTCGGCGGTCACGACCTGCCACCGGGCCCGCCGCCGGTGCGCCTCGGGATCCCACCACCGCTCGTCGACCGGCCACGGCCCCGCCCACGCGGAGACGTCGGTCCACCGCCCCCCGTCGACCGAGATGCGGCTTGGTTCGGCGCTCGGCTCTCCCCGCCCGCTGACTGTCACCGGCTCGTTGTTCGCGTCGACAACTTCAGCCCGGATCGAGTGGACGTGAACTGCGGCTGGGGAAGGGGCCGGGACCCGGCCTGGCCACGGCTCCTCTCCTCGTTCTGGCGGTGGATAACGCCCGTATACGGGGTTATCCACCGCCAGAACGGAGGAGGTTGGGGCGCGGGCGTCGCCCCACGGGACGAGCTGGACCTGTTCGGCGGGGCCGCGGCCGCCGGTGGGGACGGCGGTAGTGACGGCTTCCGGGCCGAGGAGGCCCTGGACGTGGAGGAGGGCGCGGGCGGCCCGGTCGTCGAGGGCGCGGTCGCCGCCCCAGAAGCCGAGCTGGCGGCCTTCGTCAGGGAGGACCTCTTCGGGGACCAGGCGCAAAAGGGTGAGGCCAGCAGTCGGTCCGTGAGGGTTGGCATCCGACAGCCAGCCGTCGAGCTGCCAGCGCACGCGCTCGGCAAGGGCGAGCGGTGTGGCGCCCTCGAGCCTCCAGCGGCGGACAAGGGTCTCGCCGTGCTCGGTCTCGGCCTCGACGCGGAGACAGCTGACGGCGAGACCGCGCGCTGACAGCTCGTCGCACAGCTGATGGGCGAGGCCGCGTGCCGCGAACACCGCGGTCTCGACGCGCTCGGCTGGCGGGTCGAGCTCGGCGGTGACGTCGAGCTCGGGCGGCGGGATGCGCGCCGACAGCGGGCGTTCGTCTTCTCCACTGGCGAGACGGTGGGCGGCGAGCCCGTCGGTGCCGAAGCGGGCGAGCACCGACGTTGCGGGCAGTGCCGCGAAGGCGCCGAGCGTGTGGATGCCGAGACGGTGGAGGAGATCGGCCAGCTCGGGACGCTCGAGCACGTTGACCGAGAAGGTCGAGAGGAAGGTTGGCGTCTCACCCGGAGGGATCACCCGTCCGGCGCGCGCCGCCAACTCGGCGGCGAACGAGCCGTCAGCGATGCCTGCCCGTCCGCCGACATGGGCGACCGCTTCGGTGACCCTTGCCGCCAACGCGTCGTCACCACCGAAGTAGCGGGACGGTCCCCGCGTCGCCACCGCGCACACGCCGGGGCGGACGATCTCCAGCCGCGGGCAGAACGCCTCGACGGCGGCCACGACCGGCTCGAAGGCCCGGGCATCGCCATCGGGATCGTGGGCGACCAGCTGCAGCCCCGGACAGCGTGCCTCCGCTTGGCGTCGGCGCAGCCCGCGCTGCACTCCCCCGCGGCGGGCCGCTGCCGAACAGGCCACGACCCGGTTGGCGAACATGACGGCGACGGGCTCGTCCGGCGGGAAGCCGGCGGCCGTCACCGGCCAGTCAGGACACCAAACAACGAGCGTTCGCACGATCGATTGCCTCGACGCCACCGTCCGCCGACGGGAGCCACAGGGACACTTGGCGTTCACGTGCTGCGGCGCCGCGGCCCGAAGCGACGACGTCGATGCGCCGGGCCCGCAGCCGGCCGTGGCCTTTGCCGAGCCCTTCCCATGACGAGGACGCCACCGCCAGCCGAACGTCGGCCGCAAAGGACCCGCCGGTGGTGATCAGCACCGCCCCCCGGTCGCGCGCCTTGGCCATCAAGCGGCGGGCGTCGCCATTGCGGACGTGGCGCGGCAGGCAGACGAGCACCACGTCGACGGCGTCGACGAGTGCGGCGACGACCGCCGGCCACTCGTCGCCCGGACGAGCGACCAGCGGGAAGCGTTCGAGGGCGACGCCCACCTCAGCGGCCGCCACCACACCCAGGGAGGGCAGCCCGACCGCCGCGCACCACGACCCGGCCTGCGACGGCCCCGCCAGCAATGCCAGAGCGAGCGATGTGGCCCCTGAAACGGCGACCGTCGATCCCCGCCGCAGACCGCCCTCGGGCAACAGACCGGCAAGGGCAGGCAGCACCGGCAGAGTGCGCTCGCGGGCCAGCGATACAGGCCGGGCCAGGTTCTTCAGCTCTGGTGCTGCAGCCTGACCCTCACCAACCGCCCGTTGGGGGAGAGCCATTTCCCCACAGTATCGAACTGATGTTCGACTAGGTCAAGCTGCTCGCAGCCGAGGCCCGGCCTCGGCCAGCGTGCGCTGGCCCGGATGCAACCGCAGTGCCTTTCGCACCTGCTGCACGTCGGCCTCCAACCGGCCCGTGAAGAACTTGCGGACCTGGCGGAGGTCGGCGCGGAACGACCAGAAGGGGTGGCCGAAGCTCGCGGGCTTGTTCTTCTCGATAGCGAAGTGGCTGATCCACGCTGGGCCGTAACCGATGACTGGCGCGGCGGCTACCAGGAATGGATTGAAGGTCAAGATGCCGGTCGCACCGCAGGCCATTGCGGCGCTCGTGGCTCCCACATGGATGGCCCGTGTCGCCGGGTGGAGGTGCTGGCTCACGTAGTACGGCCAGAACTCCTCGTAGGACCCGGGATCGGGCGCGTTGACGCCAGGTACACCATTCGTCACGTCCATGGCTCTAGTTCTTCCCAAATCAGGGGAACAACCCACGTGCCTCGATCGCCTCGGCCAGCCGGTCGAGCGCCAGGGCGAAGGCGCCCCGACGCAATGACACCGAGAGGGTGTCGGCCTTGGCCCACACGGCGGTGAAGGCGTCGTCCATCGAGCTCCGCAGCCGGGTGGCGACGGTCTCCTCGTCCCACGCGTAGCCCTGCCTGCTCTGGGCCCATTCGAAGTAGGACGCGGTCACGCCGCCGGCGTTGGCGAGAATGTCGGGGACGACGACGACGCCCCGACGCTCGAGCACGGGATCGGCATCGGGCAGCGTCGGACCGTTGGCCGCTTCGACCATGACTTTGGCGTTCAGGCGGCCTGCGACCTCTTCGGTGATCGCTCCCGACAACGCAGCCGGGACAACCAGCTCGCACTCGAGGCCCCACATGTCACTCTCATCGATCCGCTCACCCCCGACGAACCCGACAACCGAGCCTGTCGCCGACACGTGGTCGGACAGATCGATGGCGTCGAGGCCGCCGGCGTTGTAGACGGCGCCACCGACGTCGCTGACGGCGATCACGCGCATGCCCGCCGACGCGAGAAGGAAGGCGAGGGTGCCGCCCACCTTGCCGAACCCCTGCACGATCGCCCGGCTGCCCGGCAACGGGACGTCAAGCGCGGCGAACGACGCGCGCACGCACGTCAGCACCCCACTGGCGGTGGCTCCGGCATGGGCGGGCGTGCCACCAAGTGACAACGGTTTGCCGGTGACGCTTCCAGGGATGTCGTGGCCCTGGGTGATCGCCAGCGTATCCATGAGCCAGGCCATCACACGCCCGTCGGTGTTGACGTCGGGCGCAGGGATGTCCTTGTCGGGGCCCAGCAACGGCAGGATCTCGAGCGTGTAGCGGCGAGTGACGCGCTCCAACTCGGCGAGCGAGAGACGGCGCGGGTCACAGCGCACGCCACCCTTGGCACCGCCGAATGGGATCTTGGCGACGGCGGTCTTGAACGTCATGTCCGCCGCCAACGCGCACACCTCGTGGGCGGTCAGCTCGGGATGGAAGCGAATGCCGCCCTTGGCCGGGCCGCGCGTCGTGTCGTGGTGCACGCGCCAGCCGGTGAACACCTCGACGCGCCCGTCGTCCATGCGGACAGGCACGGCCACCTCCAGCATGCGACGCGGCGTGCGCAGCAGACGATGGACGTCAGGATCGACCCCGGTGAGCTTGGCCGCGTCGTCGATGCGCTCGAGGACGGCGTCCCATGGGTCGCTGACCACGATCCTATGGTCCCCTACTCGGAGGCTTCCGTCACGCTTTCACTCGACTCCGCGTCCGGCGCAGCGGGCGGCGCCGGCTCATCGTGGTCGTAATGCACGAAAAGCCCGTGCACGATGTCGGCCAGGCCTTCGCTCTTGGCCCCGGGTGCCAGGTCGACGGTGACCACGTTGGAGTAGATGTGCACCGCCTCGACGCCACCGTGGGCGAACAGCCGCCGGGCCAGCTCGTCCGGCGGACGGTCGCCGACGATCTCCTGGTCGGCCCGGTAGCGCTCGTGGCCCATGCCGGTGAGGCTGCGGTTGAGGTCGAAGCGCACGACGTCGTTGCGCTCGCCCCGCTTCTCGGTCACGGTGATCGGCTGACCCATGGCCCGGCGACCATATCGAAGCGGAAGCCGTGCCGTCGTGCCACCATCGCTGTGATGGCAACCGAGGTCGTCGAGGTCGAAGGCCACATCATCGACTCGCTCATCCTGGCCAAGGTCCTCGACGCCATCCTCGACGCCGGCGCCGAGTACCGCATCGTCGACGTGGAGATCGGCCGGGCGAGCACCGACACCAGCAGGGCGCGCATCGAGGTGCAGGGCCCCGAGGACGTGCTGGCCACGCTCATCACCGAGCTCCAGCTCCACGGCGCCAACCGGGTGGAGGACGCCGACGCCCGCCTCGAGCAGTCCGAGCTCGACGGCGTGCTGCCCGAGGGCTTCTACTCGACGACCAACCTGGCGACCCAGGTGCGCCTCGCCGGCCACTGGACCGACGTCGAGAACCCGGAGATGGACTGCGCCATCGTCGTGCGCGACGACGGGCCGGCCCGAACGGCGCCGATGCACCGGGTGCGCGCGGGCGACAAGGTGGTCGTCGGCCTCGACGGTGTGCGCGTGCAGCCGATGGAGCGGCCGCGCGGCGCCAACCCCTTCGAGTTCATGGCGTCGGAGGTTTCCTCGGAGAAACCCAAGGAGCTGCTCGTCGGCGAGGTCGCCGAGCGCATCCGGCTGGCGAAGGATGCGGGCCGCAAGGTGCTCGCCGTGTGCGGTCCGGCCGTCATCCACACCGGCGCCGGCCCCGACCTGGCGCGCCTCGTCCGCGGCGGCTGGGTCGACGTGCTCTTCGCAGGCAACGGCTTCGCCACCCACGACATCGAGTCGAACGTGCTGGGCACGTCGCTCGGCGTGCTGCTGAAGGAGGGCCGGCCCGTCGAGCACGGCCACTTCAATCACCTCCGCGTCATCAACGAGGTGCGCCGCCGCGGATCGATCGCCGCAGCCGTCGAAGACGGCTACATCCCGGGCGGCGTGATGTACGAGTGCGTGCAGCGCGACGTGCCGTTCGTGCTCGGCGGTTCGGTGCGCGACGACGGGCCGCTTCCCGACGTCTATTCCGACGTCGTCGAGGCGGCCGACGCCATGCGTGCCTTCGTCCCGGGCGTACGCGTCGCACTGATGCTGGCGTCGACCCTGCACGCCATCGCGACCGGCAACCTGCTGCCTGCGGGTGTCGAGACGTTCGTCGTCGACATCAACCAGGCGGTCGTGACCAAGCTGGCCGACCGGGGCAGCCACCAGGCCCTCGGCATCGTCACCGATGCCGGCCTGTTCCTGGCCATACTCGCCGACCAACTCTGCAACTGACCGCCGTGACCCTGCCGTGGGGCCGCCGGTACCTCATGTGCCCACCCGAGCACTTCGGCGTCCTGTACGAGATCAACCCGTGGATGCACCGCGAGGTGCTCGTCGACGCCGACCGGGCGCGCGAGCAGTGGGCCAACCTGAAGGCGACGCTCGAACAGGCGGGCGCCGAGATCGAGGTCCTCGAGGCCGCGCCCGATCAGCCCGACATCGTGTTCACCGCCAACGCGGGCATCGTGAACGGCCGGCAGTTCGTTCCCAGCCGCTTCATGCATCCCGAGCGTGAGGGCGAGGTCCCGTTCGACGTGGCCTGGTTCGAGCAACACGGCTTCACCGTCGACCGGCTTCCCGATCACGTGCACCACGAGGGCGCAGGCGACGCTCTCCCGTTCGGCAACGTGCTCCTCTCGGGCTACCGCTTCCGGTCCGACGCCGCCTCCCACGCCTATCTCTCCCGCCTCACCGGCGCCGCGGTGCGCTCGGTCGAACTGGCCGACGAGCGGCTGTATCACCTCGACCTCACGTTCTGCCCGCTCGACGGGCGCCGGGCGATCGTCGCCCCCGACGGGTGGGACCGCTACGGACGACGGGTCGTGGAGGCCCTCGTGCCCGAGCTCCTCGTGCTCGA
>JAFAUA010000334.1 GCA_019243595.1 Acidimicrobiia bacterium | reverse complement strand
AGCAGACGGACCTTGCCCGGAAGCACGCCCATGCCCGACGTGATCGCCTCCTCGTCGGAGCCCTCGTACAGCATCTGCATACCGATGCAGATGCCCATGAAGGGCTTACCGGCCGTGATGGCGCCCCATGCCGGTCCCTCCAACCCGGAAGAACGCAGCGCCTTCATGCACGTACCGAAGTGGCCGACGCCGGGCAACACCACGGCCGCCGCGTTCTGGATCTCCTGCACGTCCGACGTGAGGGCCGCATCGCCACCGACGTGCTGCAAGGCCTTCTCGGCCGAGCGCAGATTGCCGATCCCGTAATCGAGGACGGCAATACGGGCCATCTACAACACACCCTTTGTGGATGGCACCGCGGACCCGTCGACGCGCACGGCGTCGCGCAAACACCGAGCGACCCCCTTGAACGAGGCCTCGAGCACGTGGTGGGGGTTCTTGCCGCTGATCTGGCGGAGGTGCAGGGTGATCGCCGCGCTCGTGGCGAACGCACGCCAGAACTCCTCGGCCAACTGCGGATCGAACGGCGGAGAGCCCAACGGCTCGGCCGCGGGCGACAGCTCGTAGGTCAGGAACGGGCGGCCGGACAGGTCGAGGGCCACGTCGATCAACGCTTCGTCGAGCGGCAACGAGATCGACGCGAAGCGGCGGATGCCGGCCTTGTCCCCGAGGGCGTCGGCCAGCACGCTGCCCAACGCGATGCCAACGTCCTCGACCGTGTGGTGGGCGTCGACATCGAGGTCGCCCTTGGCCTCGACCGACAAGTCGAAGCCGCCGTGCTTACCGAGCTGGGCGAGCATGTGGTCGAAGAACGGCAGCCCGGTCGTCACCGACGCGTCGCCACTGCCGTCGACGTCGAGGCTGATCCGGATCGACGTCTCCTTGGTGGTGCGTTCGCAGCTCGCGGTTCGACTCATGCCAGAACCTCCCGCAGCGCAGAGAGAAATGCGTCGTTCTCCTCTGCGGTCCCGACCGTGACGCGGAGGCAGCCGTCGAGGCGTGGCCAGCTCGCGCAGTTCCGCACGAGTACGGAGCGCTCGAGGAGCGCCTCCCAAACCTTGTCGCCGTCCTTGGTGCGGGGACGGAACAGGATGAAATTGGCGGCCGAGGGCCAGGTGTCCACGGGCAGCTCGCTGAGCCCGGCGGTCAGTCGTCCCCGCTCCTCGACGATCGTCGCCACCCTTGCCTCCATCTCCGCCTTGTACCGCAGGGCGAGACGACCGGCGGCCTGCTTCATGGCGTCGAGGTGGTACGGCAGCAACACGGCTTCGACGGCGCTGATGATGTCGGCCGGGCCCACCAGATACCCGAGACGAGCGGCGGCCATCGACCACGTCTTGGAGAACGTACGCACGACGACCAGCGGCTTGCCCGCGGCGATCTGCTCGATCGCCGACCGGGGCGAGAACTGGCCGTACGCCTCGTCGACCACCACCAGGCCCGAGCCCAACGAGAGCACTCGCTCGATGGCGCCCTCGGGTTCGGGCATGCCGGTTGGGTTGTTCGGCGAGCAGAGGAACGTGATTGCCGGCTGCTCGGCCTTCACCACCCGCTCGACCTCGGCCATGTCCAACGCGAAGTCGGCATCGCGCTCGCCTTCGACGACCGCCGTCCCGGTGATGCGGGCGATGTGGGCGTGCATGAGATAGGTGGGCTTGAAGACGGCGGCAGGTCGGCCCGGCCCACCGAACGCCAGGCAGAGGGCCTGGATCACCTCGTTGGAGCCGTTGGCGGCCAGCACCTGCTCGGGACCGACGCCGTGCAGCTGGCCGATGGCGCGCCGCAGCTCGTCGGCGGCGCGATCGGGGTACCGCTGGAACGGCAGCGACTTCAGCTCCTCGAGCAGCGCCTCGCGCCACGCGTCGGGCGGCGGATACGGCGACTCGTTCGTGTTGAGGCGCACGGCCACGTCGACCTGCGGCGAGTGGTAGCCCTCGAGATCGTCGAGGTCGTCTCGCAGCTTCATTTGCGGTCCCGCAGACGGACCGACTCGGCGTGCGCCGGCAGACCTTCCTCTTCGGCGAGGGCAGCGATGTGCGGCGCGAGCCGCGCCAGGGCACCGTCGCCCAGGCTCACGACGTGAATCCACTTGACGAAGTCGTCGACGCGCAGGGCGCTGCTGAAGCGGGCGGTGCCGAACGTCGGGAGCACGTGACTGGGGCCCGCCACATAGTCACCGACCGACGCCGGCGCGTCGACGCCACAGAACACAGCGCCCGCGTTCTGCACGAGCGGAAGCAGCGACTCGGGGTCGGCGTTCATCAGCTCGAGGTGCTCGGGCGCAATGGCATTGAAGACGGCGGCCGCTTGCTCGGGCCCGTCGACGACGACCGCGTAGCCGCCGCCGTCGAGCGTCGACTCCAGGTCGGCCCGCCGTGGGGACTCGGCGACCAGGCGGGCCACGGCGTCGCTGACCGCATCGGCGACGGCCTCGGACCAGGTGATCAGCCAGGCCAGCCCGTCGGGTCCGTGCTCGGCCTGGACGACAAGGTCGATCGCCGCGTAGTCGGGCGGCGTGGTGTCGTCGGCGACCACGACGACCTCCGACGGTCCGGCGAAAGCGGCGGGCAGGCCGACCACGCCTTCGGCGCCGACCTCTCTCTTGGCCGTCGCCACGTAGACGTTGCCGGGCCCAACGATGACGTCGACGCGCCGGATGCTCTCGGTGCCGTAGGCGAGGGCGGCAATGGCCTGGGCGCCGCCGATGGGGTGCACCTCGTCGACACCGGCCAGGGCGGCGGCGGCGAGGATGCCCGGAGGCACCTTGCCGTCGGGGCGCGGCGGCGAGCACAGCACGACCTCGCCGACACCGGCCACCCGGGCCGGGACGGCGGTCATCAGCACCGTCGACAGGAGCGGCGCCCGGCCGCCGGGGACGTAGACGCCCGCCCGATCGACGGCTCGCGCCAGCTCCCTGGTCGTCACGCCTTCTCGCTCGTGGCTGGCGTCGTCCCGCAGCTGGGACCGGTGGTAGGCCTCGATGGCGGCCTTGGCCTCCTCGAGCGCCTCCCGCAACGGCGCCGGCGTGGCGGCCAGCGCCTCATCGAGTGCCATCGGATCGACAGTGAGGTCATCGACGACGGCCCCGTCGAAGCGCTCGGTGTACTCCCGCACCGCGGCGTCGCCCCGCTTCTTGACCTCGGCGAGGATCTCGCGCACGGCCTCGACCGGCGCGGCGCCACCCAGGTCAGGGCGCGGCAACCGGTCACCGATGTCGGTGCCGGCGCCCCGAAGATCAAGGCGGGCGAGCATCAGATGATGGTACCGAGGCTCCTTTTCGGGACCGTGGGGTAATCGGGGCCGTGGGGTAAACCGTGCCAATGCCGTCAGATGACGCCGAGCTGTCCTCGATCACCACTGCGCTCGACGAGCTGCGCCGTCGCATCACGACGCTGGCCGAGCGCAACGCCGGATCCGACGACGAGACGATCGCCCAGGGCCTGTTCGACGTCGAGCGCACACTTGGGGAGGCGCTGCGTCGACTGGCGCGGCTGGCCCGGGCCTAGAAACAGCGGCGGCGCCCCGGAGGGCGCCGCCGCGGGCGGTCCGGGTGGCGGAACCCGGTGACCGCCGGCGAGGATCAGGTGGCGGGAACCTGGTCCTGCACACCTATTGAACGCCTACGCAGAGGATTTCGTTCCCGCGCACCTCTTCTTTAGAAGCGCGTCTTTCCATTTAGGAACGCGTTTTGGCGCGCACAGTGGACGAAGGGCAGAAATCGTTCAGCACGCAGACCTCGCACTGCGGCCTGCGGGCGATGCACACCTTGCGACCGTGCAGGATGAGGCGGAGGCTCAACCTGCCCCGCTCGGCCGGTGGCACGATCGCGTTGAGATCCTGCTCGATCTTCACGGGGTCCTTGGCGGTCGTGAGGCCCAAGAGGCGGCTGAGGCGCGTCACGTGGGTGTCGACCGGCAGACCGGGCAGCCCGAACCCGACGCTCAGCAGCACGTTGGCGGTCTTGCGGCCGACACCGGGCAGCGTCACCAGGTCGTCCATCCGGTCCGGCACCTCGCCGCCGAAGCGCTCCTCGACGGCCTGGGCCATGCCGAGCAGGCTCTTGGTCTTCTGACGGAAGAAGCCCGTCGACTGAATGATCCGCTCCACGTCCTCGGGGTTGGCGCCCGCCAGGTCGGTGGCGGTCGGATACCGCTGGAACAGCTCGGGCGTCACCATGTTCACCCGTTCGTCGGTGGTCTGGGCCGACAGGATGGTGGCGACGAGGAGCTGGAACGGGCCTTGGTGGGCGAGGGCACAGAGGTCCCGCTCACTGCCGGGATACTCCTGGGCGAGGCGGGCGATCGTCTCTCGGGCCCGACCTTTGGGCGACCTGGGAATCCCCACAAAAAAGACGTTATGCGCACTGAGGTTCCGAGGATGCTTGCCTCCAGTTAGCAGAATCCGGTATACTGCTAACTATTGCAAGCACCAAGCGCTCGGCGACGGTGCGGAGGACCCCCGTCCGAGAGCGCTCCCCGACCCCGATGACGGAGGACTTCCATGTCCCGCACCGCCACCGGGGCCGTGTTCCTCTCCGCCCTCGTCGCACTTATCGTCGGCCCGGAGCTGGGGTTCGGTCCCATTACGGCAAGCAGCCGCGCCGACGCACGGCCCCACGTAGTCCCCCAGGCCACGGTCGTGGTCCTGGTTCCCCCCTTCATCCCGCAGCCAGCGGCGCCGCCTGCGCCGCCGCCGCCGCCGCAAGCGGCCGCCGCACCACGCCCCGCAGCCACGGTGGCGACCGGTGACGTGTGGGCCCGCCTGCGGGCCTGCGAGAGCCCCACCAACGGCGGCACCCGGTACCGCGGCTACTACCAGTTCAGCGCCGCGACCTGGGCGTCGGCCGGCGGCACGGGCGACCCGGCGGGCGCCTCGCTCGAGGAGCAGACGGCCCGGGCCCAGACGCTCGCCGCCCGCTCCGACCCGTACCACCAGTGGCCGGTGTGCTGGCCCCGAGCCGTGCGAGGGTGAGTAGCTTTCGGCCGTGTCCCTGCCCCGCGTGGAGGTCAAGCGCCAGATGGGGCGGGGCGACATCGAGGCCGTCTCCGCTCTTCTCGACGTGGCCGCCGCCGTCGACGGCCACCGGGCCCTGGGCGAGCACCAGTGGGTGGACCTGGTGCAGGGCGGCCGCGAGGGGTTCGCGGGCCTGGTCGCCTGGGAGCCCGGGCACGACCACCCCGTCGCCTACGCCCAGGTAACGCGCGGCATCGCCGACGGGTCCTGGGCGCTCGAGTTCGTCGTCGACCCCCACCACCGAGATCGCTTGGCAGCCATCGGCGCCGAGGTCGTCGGCGCCGCCATCGACATCGTCGCCAGTGAGGGCGGGGGCCACGTGCACATGTGGGTTCCCAAGCCCACGCCCGACCATGACGCGATCGCCGAAGGGGTCGGGCTGGCGCGCGGCCGCGAGCTGCTGCAGCTGCGGCGACCGCTCCCCGTCGATGACGCCCACCGCTTCGGCGCCGAGCCCCTCGCCGTCCGGGCCTTTCGTCCGGGCGTCGACGAAGAAGCGTGGCTCGAAGTCAACAATCGCTCCTTCCGCCACCACCCCGAGCAGGGCGGGTGGGATCTCGAAACGATCAAGAGCCGCGAGCAGCAGCCATGGTTCGACCCCGACGGCTTCTTGCTCTACGAGCAGGACGGGCGTCTGGTCGGGTTCTGCTGGACCAAGATCCACCGCGACGTCGAGCCGAACCTCGGCGAGATCTATGTGATCGGCACCGACCCCGATTTCGAGGGCCACGGGTTGGGCAGGCGGCTCGTGCTCGCCGGCCTCGACTGGCTGGCCGGAAAAGGCCTCACCGTCGGCATGCTCTACGTCGACGCCGCCAAC
>JAFAUA010000305.1 GCA_019243595.1 Acidimicrobiia bacterium | reverse complement strand
GTCGGCGGTGAGGCCTTCGATCTGCTCGGAGTGGCGGTAGCCCTTGAGGTCGATGAGTACGTGATCGCCATCACGACCAGGACGGGAAACGGTCTGCAGCTCGCCGAACTGCTCACGGAGACGGTCGAGCTGGCGGTCGACCTCCTCGTCGGTGACGTCAGGGCTGGGCACGGTGACCCGCAGCCCCTGGTAGCCCGCGACCGACACCTGGGGGCGGACCTCGACGACGGCCTCGAACTGCACCGGGCCCGACTCCTGGCCACTCGTGATCTCGATCTCGGGCGGCGCGATGGCGTCGACGTCCTGCTCCTCGAGGGCCTTGACGTAGAACTCGGGAAGCGAATCGCGCAGCGCCTCTTCGCGCGCCACGTCGGTGCCGAGCCGGGCCTCGAGGATGCGGCGCGGCGCCTTGCCGGGCCGGAAGCCGGGGATGCGTGTCTGGCGGGCGATCTTGCGGAAGGCGGCGTCGATCGCCTTGTCGAACTCGCCCTCCTCGACCTCGACGGACACCTTGACCTTGTTGCCCTCGAGGGGCTCGACGCTGGACCGCATTGAGCGCCCACCCTACCGGGGGGCCTCGCTAATCCTGCTGTCCCTGTTACTCGTACGCCGCCTTCAGCAGGATGGCGACTCGTTGGCGGCTGATGCCGAGGAGCTTGCCGATCTTCTCCATCGAGAGCCCGCTTCCGTAGAGCGCGCCGGCCTGCGCACGGCGCACGCTGGAGTTGGCCCGACCGACGGCTTCGGCGCCGCCGGCGAGCAGCGCCGTCAGTCGCCGAGCTTCCTCGGTGAACAACAAGTCGTCCCAGCCGCGACCCTGGCTGCGGAGCGCGGCGAGGGCCTCGGCGCGGTCGGTCATGTCGTCGGCGCTCCGGACGAGCTCGTCGAGCGCCGCAACCATCTCGCGCAGTGCGGCGAGAACGGGATCGGGCGCGACCTGCGCCTCGTCGCCGTCGGTCTCCGGGAAACCGCGTCGATCCTCGGAGATCACTGCGACGCCGCCCGGGAAACCGCGACCGGGTGCTGCCGGGCCGCGCCGAAGAGGAAACCCTGCGCCAGGCGCACTCCGCTGGCGGACAGCAGGTGCGCCTCCTCCTCCGTTTCGACACCCTCGGCGACGAGCGCCGCCTGCGCTTGGCGGGCGAGGGTGACGAAGCACTGCATCAGCACGCGCCGGATGGGGTCACCGTCGCACCCGGCGATGAGTGACCGGTCGAGCTTGATGACGTCAGGCCGGAGCTGGACGATGTGCAACAGCGAAGAATGGCCGGCGCCGACATCGTCGATGGCGATGCGCACGCCGAGCGCCCGCAAGCGGCGGATCTGCTCGCAATATGGGCTGTAGTCGCGGATCGGTTCGTGCTCGGTGAGCTCGAGGACGACGCGCCGTCCGTCGGCGTGCTTGAGTTCGTCGACGAGCACGTCGGACACCAACGTCGACGCCGAGACGTTGATGCCGAGGAAGGCGTTGTCCGGCAACGACCGCAGATTGTCGACAGCGCGGGCCACCGCAGCGATCTCGAACTCGAGCCCGAGTCCGGCCGCCCACGCACGGCGGAACCACAGGTGCGGGGCCCACGCCGGAAAGCGGCTGAGCGCTTCGTAGCCCACGATCTGGCGCCCTGGAAGACGGACGATCGGCTGCAGGTGGACCTCGCCCGTCGGCGACCCCAGCTGGGTGCGGACGGCGTCAGCGCCCGGGCCGTCGAGATGGTCGTCGACTTCGCTCGGGCGCGGCCCGGCTTCGCGCAAGGCCGTCGCCAGCATGGTCACGTCGACGGCGAGACGCTGGCGGTCCTCCCACGACAGATCGTGCCAGTCGTCGACACCGAGGGCCCCGGTGTCGAACAGACGCCGAGCGGCGTCGCGCGCGTCATCAAGCAGATCGTCACTCACGGCCTGGCTTCCTGTCCTCTGTGGTCGAAGGGTGTCCCAAGGCGGATGCTGTGCAACGGGGGGCGCTAGGTCAAGAAATCTGCCCAGAAACAGCAAGGAACTCTGTACATCCTGTTCAAGGCAACGCAACGCGGCGCCCGGCATGGCGCCCTTCAGACTCGCAAACCGGCGCCTCGGCGGAAATAGGCGCTGCTCCCTTCTTGCTGGACATCTGTCATCGCCCGGTGCGGCGCCGTACGATGCCTGCGGGGAGGCTGCATGGGGGCTGACGAGCACGAGCGCCTGGACGCCGCCGTGAAAGCGTTGCCGATCGGCGCCTTCCTTACCGACCTGCACACCCGTGCCTTCCTCGTCGTCAACGACCGGGCCGCCGACCTCGTGGGGGTTCCTGCCCAGCAGCTATTGGGCCGCGACGCCATCTCGCTCATCCACCGCGACGAACAGTCCGCCGCCGTACGCGCCTACGACGCGTTGGCCAGCCGCGCCATCGACGGCTATCAGGTGCGCCGCCGGATCGTGATGCCCGACAGCAGCGAGCGCGTGCTGTTCGTGACCGGGCGCCGGGTCGACGGCCCCGGCGGCCCATACGGGCTCTGGATCGTCACGTCCGATGTTCAAGCCCAGACCTTCGATGCAACAGATGTCCCACCGCCAGATTTCGTTCTGGCGCTCACCGACCACGACTGGCAGCTGCAATACGTCAACATCGACGCCGACCTGTTGGGCATCCCCGGCGAGACGTTGGAGAGCAGGCCCCTACTCGGGTTCGTCCACCCCTCGGTCGCCACTGAGTTCCTCGAGGCCGCATCGCGCGCCGTCGCGGAGCAGATGGCGGTGACGTTCGAGACCCGGCTCCGTGCTGCGCAGGGTTGGGCGGCGCGCTATGTCCTGCTCGTCCCGATGTGTCACCACACGCCACCGCGGCTCGGCGTCGTCATCACCGACACACCGCTGGGCGGCGCGGACGCAGACAGGGGCCTGGAGCCGCACATGCGCCACAGCGCCGTCGAGGCGCGGGCTCGTCAGGCGCTGCGCGCCCTGCCACGTCTCGCCGAGATGCCCGGCGCGGTCGGTCTTTCGGTCCGCCAGGTCGAGATCGTCTCCCGCTTGATCGACGGGGAACACGTCGATCAGATCGCCAAGTCGCTCTACCTCAGTGCCAGCACCGTGCGGAATCACCTGACCGCCATCTACCGGAAATTCGGCGTGCATTCGCAGGCCGAACTGCTCGCCGCGCTGCTGCGCGCCAGCCAGGACGACCATTGAGCGGCAGCGGCCACGTCCCGTACCGTCGTCCCGTGGCCATGCGCATCGGCGAGCTGGCCCGGCGCACGGGCGTGCAGGCCGGGACCCTGCGGGCGTGGGAGCGCCGCTTCGGACTGCTGCAGCCGACTCGCACCAAAGGTGGCCAGCGCCACTACTCCGAAGCCGACGTGGCGCGGATCGCAACCGTGCGCCGTCTCGTCAACGACGGCATGACCCTCGCGGCGGCCGCCGAGCGAGTCGTCAGCGCCGGCGACAGCGCGCCACCCAGCGAAGTCGACAGCCGCCTGCTCCAGCAGGTCCTGCAGACGCTCGACCATGGCGTCCTCGTTGGCAAGGACGCTCAATTGCGCTATGTCAACCGCACCGCGGCGAGGATGCTCGGCCTGTCGGTTGACGAATTCCTCACCCGCTCGCTGTTCGACTTCATCCTCGAAGAAGACCGGCCCTGGGCCAAGGAAACCCAAGGGGGGCTGCGCCAGGGTGAGACACCGGCACCCTTCGATATGCGCCTGCGACGCGTCGACGGCACGACGATCGTCGTGGAGTCGACCGTGCGTCCGATGTTCGACCGCGCCGGCCGCTACGAGGGCAGCGTTTCGATCATGCGCGATGTCACTGCGCAACGCGCCGCCGAAGCCCAGGACCGCTTCCGCGTCGCCATGCTCGATGCCGTCGCCGAAGCGCTGATGGCGGTCACCAGCGACGGCACCATCGCCTACATGAACGAGGCGGCCGAGAAGCTGTGGGGGTGGAAGGCAGAGGACGTCGTCGGCCGGCCGGCCGAAAGCTTCCCGGTCGTCGACGGGGCCCAACCCCTCCTCGACGACTTGCGCGCCCACGCGGCCGCGGGTGAGCCCTACGACTGTGAGATTCCGACGCCACACGCCGATGGTTCGACGGTTCCCTGCCACTTCATGATGCGACCGGTGCGCTCCCGTGA
>JAFAUA010000166.1 GCA_019243595.1 Acidimicrobiia bacterium | reverse complement strand
CGGGTGACGACCCCCCCTGCGGCTGCACCTGCGGCGACAACGCCGCCGGCGACCACGCCGCCCGCACCCGCCCCGGCTCCAAGCGCGACAACGCCGGCGCCCCCGAAGGATTCGCCGGCGTTGCAGCAGGTCTTGTCGCAGCTGCGGCAGCTGGACTCCTAGAAGTCCTCCATGCCACCGCCGGGCATGGCGGGGGCGCCCTTCTCCTCGGGCTTGTCGGCGATGACGGCCTCGGTGGTGAGGAACAGCGCCGCGATCGACGCCGCGTTCTGGAGCGCGGAGCGGGTGACCTTAGCGGCGTCGATGACGCCGGCCTTCACCAGGTCCTCGTAGTCGCCACTGGCGGCGTTGAGGCCCTGGGTGCCCTCCATACCGCGCACCCGCTCGACGACCACGCCGCCCTCGAGGCCGGCGTTGACGGCGATCTGCTTCAGCGGCTCCTCGAGAGCCCGTGCGACCATGCGCACGCCCGTGGCCTCGTCGCCGTCGAGCGAGCCGGCCACGTTGAGGACCTTGGCCTGCGCACGCAGCAGGGCCACGCCGCCGCCGGGCACGACGCCCTCCTCGACGGCTGCCTTGGTCGTGCTGACCGCGTCCTCGATGCGGTGCTTCTTCTCCTTGAGCTCGACCTCGGTGGCGGCGCCGACCTTGATGACGGCCACACCGCCCGACAGCTTCGCCAGGCGCTCCTGCAGCTTCTCCCGGTCGTAGTCGGAGTCGGTGTTCTCGATCTCGCCCTTGATCTGGTTGATGCGGCCCCTGACGTCCTCTTCGCTGCCTGCGCCCTCGATGACCGTGGTCTCGTCCTTGGTGACGACGACCTTGCGGGCCCGGCCCAGCATGTCGAGGGTGACGTTTTCGAGCTTGAGGCCGACCTCCTCGGAGATGACCTGGCCGCCCGTGAGAATCGCCATGTCCTGCAGCATCGCCTTGCGCCGATCGCCGAAGCCGGGGGCCTTCACGGCCGCCGACTTGAACGTGCCCCGGATCTTGTTGACGACAAGCGTGGCCAGCGCCTCGCCCTCCACGTCCTCGGCGATGATCACGAGCGGGCGACCCGCCTGCATGACCTTCTCGAGCACCGGCAACAGGTCACGGACCGCGGAGATCTTCGAAGCCACCAGGAGGATGTAGGGGTCTTCGAGGCCCGCCTCCATGCGCTCGGGGTCGGTCACGAAGTAGGGCGAGATGTAGCCCTTGTCGAAGCGCATGCCCTCGACCAGGTCCATCTCCATCCCGAAGGTCTGGGACTCCTCGACGGTGATCACGCCGTCCTTGCCGACCTTGTCGATCGCCTCGGAGATCATCTCGCCGATCTCGGAATCAGCGGCCGAGATGGCGGCCACCTGGGAGATCTGGTCCTTGGACTCCACGTCGACCGAGAGGTTCTTGATGGCCGCGACGGCCTCTTCGACGGCGCGCTCGATACCCCGCTTCAGCGTCATGGGGTTGGCGCCGGCGGCAACGTTGCGCAGGCCCTCGCGCACCATCGCCCACGCCAGCACCGTGGCCGTCGTGGTGCCGTCGCCGGCGACGTCGTCGGTCTTCTTGGCGACTTCCTTGACCAGCTCGGCCCCGATCTTCTCGTAGGGATCCTCGAGCTCGATCTCCTTGGCGATGGAAACGCCGTCGTTGGTGATCGTGGGGGCGCCCCACTTCTTCTCCAACACGACGTTTCGGCCCTTGGGGCCGAGGGTGACCCGTACGGCGTCGGCCAGCTGGTTCATCCCGCTCTCGAGCGACCGACGGGCGGTCTCGTCGAAGGCGATGATCTTCGGCATCCGTGCTCCTCTCGTGCCTGCGCGGCAAAACCTTTAGCACTCTTGACAGGTGAGTGCTAACGATGAAACCACGGACGCGCCGCTATTTCAAACGGACGCCGGGAGGAAGTGACGAGCTAGCGGCCGACGGGGCGGCTGAATGCCGACTCGAGGCGGTCGAGCAGCTCGGCCTTCTCCAACTCGGCTTGGCGCCGGTTGTGAAGGGTCTCCGCCGACGTGCGGAGCAGGTTCTCGAGGTTCTCGGCCAGCTCCATGGGCTCGAAAGGCTTGGTCCGGTAGTCGTCGGCACCCAGCTCCCAGCCGCGGACGAAGTCCCGCTCCTCGGTCTTGCACGTGAGCATGAGGACCTTGGTGTGGGGAGCTATCTCCCGCTGGCGCATGGTGCGCAGCACGCCGTACCCGTCCATCTTCGGCATCATCACGTCGAGGACCATGGCGTCGGGTTCGTGCTCGTTCAGCGCGTCGAGAGCCTGCATCCCGTCGCCGGCCTCGCGGACGACGTAGCCGTAGGTTTCGAGCGTCAGCCGGATCAGCGCACGGATATCTGGATCGTCGTCGACAACGAGGATCTCGGCCACATCGCGTGTATCGGCTCGGGCCGAGTTGATGTTAAGGACGGTCCCTTTTGGACTAGCCCCCGGCCACAGCTGGGACGATCGACACGGTCTGCCCATCGGTGACTTTGGTGTCGAGTCCGTCGAGGAAACGCACATCCTCGTCGGCGACGAACACGTTGACGAAGCGGCGAAGCTTGCCAGCGTCGTCGAACAGCCGGCCGCGGAAACCGGGATGCGCTCCCTCAAGGGCGTCGAGCACCTCGGCGACCGTGCCACCGTCGACACTGACCTCCGATTGGCCGCCGGAGAGCTCGCGCAGCTGCGTGGGGATGCGGACCTTGGCCATGCCGACTAGCCCTCGCCTTCCAGGTCAACTGCTTCTTCGAAGGCCTCGAGCGTGGGGGCGATCGTCGCCGTCGGACCGAGATCGCCGATGGCCTCGATGGTCTTGAGGCCGTGGCCGGTGACGTAGGCGACGACCCGCTCGTCGCTTCGAACGACGCCCTCGGCAGCCAGACGGGCCAGGGTGGCGATGGTCGTGCCGCCCGCCGTCTCGGTGAAGATGCCCTCGGTGCGGGCCAGAAGCCTGATGCCCTCGACGATCTCGCCCTCGGTCACCGCCGCGAACGCCCCGCCGGTGTTGCGCACCTCGTCGAGGGCGTAGATGCCGTCGGCAGGGTTGCCGATGGCGATCGACTTGGCGATCGTGTCCGGCTTCACCGGGCGCACGTAGTCGCTGCCGTCGGCGAAGGCCTGGGCGATCGGCGAGCAACCGAGGGCCTGGGCGCCCGACACGCGTACGTCGTGCTCCTCGATCAGCCCCACCTTCGCCAGCTCCCGGAAGCCCTTGGCGATCTTCGTGAGCTGGGAGCCGGACCCGACGGGAACGACGACGTGATCGGGTGCTTCCCAGCCGAGCTGCTCGGCGGTCTCGAAGGCCAGTGTCTTGGAGCCCTCGGCGTAGTACGTCCGCAGGTTGACGTTGACGAACGCCCACGACGGATGCTCCGACGCCAGCTCGGCGCACAGGCGGTTGACGTCGTCGTAGCTGCCCTCGACGGCGATGAGGTTGTGGCCGTAGACCGCCGACATCAGGACCTTGCCGCGCTCGAGGTTGGCGGGGATGAAGACGTAGTGCTTCATCCCGGCCCGGGCGGCGTGAGCGGCGACCGAGTTGGCCAGGTTGCCCGTCGAGGCGCAGGCGGCGACCTTGAACCCGAGCTCGCGGGCGCGGGCCAGAGCCACGGACACGACCCGGTCCTTGAAGGAGCCCGTGGGATTCAGCGTGTCGTTCTTGACCCAGAGCTCGCCGAGACCGAGCTCGGCGGCCAGCCGGTCGGCCCGGAGAAGGGGCGTGAACCCGGCGCCGAGGTCGACAGCACCGTCGTTGGTCGCAGGCAGCAGGTTGGCGTAGCGCCAGATCGAGCGGGGCCCGGCGGCGATTGTCTCCCTCGTCGTCTGGGCGGCGATGGCCTCGTAGTCGTAGGCGACCTCGAGGGGGCCGAAGCAGTAGTCACAGACGTGCAGAGCTTCGGCGGGATAGGTGCGCGCGCACTCCCGACAGGTGAGCGCTTCGATGAAAGCCACGGACTGCCTCCTCATCGGTCGGGCATTGGCACCTGGTGGGATCGACCCAACTGGTTGCCGCGGCTTCATCGGGCCCGTCCCTCCGCCGCTCTGGATGATTGACCTCCATGAAACCAGGCATCGCCCAAGATTTCAAAAAGCAGGGACTAGGCCGATCGGCGGATTACCCACCGCCACACACTCTGTGTCTAGCCTTGCCAACCGACATGCCGTCCCCCGCAGTCCGGAGCTTCAACCACCGCGAGTTCGCCGTCGACCGTCTCGTCGAGGCGAAAGGTGACCAGCGGATCTCGATGGTCCTGCCCGCCAAGAACGAGGCGCCCACCATCGGGCCGATCATCTCTGCGGTGCGTCGCCATCTGATGCGCAAGCAGCCTCTGATCGACGAGGTCGTTGTGATCGACGACGGCTCTACAGACGGGACGCCCGGCCGGGCCGCAGGCGCCGGCGCCCGGGTGGTCGCAGCCGGCGACATCGCCCCCGAGCTCGGTCCCGGCTCGGGCAAGGGCAACGCCATGTGGAAGTCACTGCTGGTGACTAAGGGCGACATCGTCTTGTGGTGCGACGCCGACGTCCGCAACTTCCGGCCGTGCTTCGTGACCGGGCTGCTCGGCCCCCTCCTCGTCGAGGACGACGTGCAGTTCGTCAAGGGCTTCTACGAGCGTCCCCTCGACGGCGTGCGCGGTCAGGGTGGGCGCGTCACCGAGCTCGTCGCCCGACCTCTAATCTCGCTTTTCTTCCCGCACCTGGCGATGTTCGCCCAGCCCCTGGCGGGCGAGTACGCCGGCCGCCGCGAGCTGCTCGAGCAGGTGCCGTTCGTGCAGGGTTACGGCGTCGACATCGGCCTGCTGATCGACGTCATCGAGCGCGTCGGCCTGTCGTCGGTCGCCCAGGTCGACCTCGGCGTTCGCGTGCACCGCAACCGCACGCTCGAGGAGCTCGGTCCGCAGGCAACCGCCGTCCTGCACACGGCACTCGCCCGCGCCGGCCTCCCCGCCCGCCCGGAGTCTCTCCCCGTGCTCGCCCGGCCGTGGCGCGAACCGGAGATCGTCGAGGTGCGGGAGCGGCCGCCGGTGGCGCAACTCCGGGCCGGCGACGCCCGCGCCAACTTCGCCTAGTTGGCGAACCGGCGCGTCCTCTACGTCGACGTCGACGGCACGCTCGTAGGTCCCGGCGGCGACCTGTTCTGGGACGGCAGCACGACGCTGGCCGAAGCGCTGCTGGCGGCCCGGGCCGCCGACCTCTCGGTCGTGCCGGTCACCGGACGAGGCCGCGTCCAGGTGCGCGAGCTGTGTCGGCTGCTCGGCTTCCCGCGTGGCATCGGTGAGTTGGGCTGTGTGCACCTCGAGGGAAACGAGGCTCGCTACGAGCTGGGTGACTTTCCGTTCGTCGGCGAGACGCCCGTCGAGGCCTTCCTCGCGCGGGGTGTTCTCGACCTCGTCCGTGCGACCGCGGAGCTCGAGTCCCACGACCCGTGGAACGAGGGCCGGGAGGCGACGTTGATCATGCGCGGCCGGGTCGACGTGGTGGCCGTCAACGAGACGCTCGGCGAGCACGGCTTCGGGTGGTGCGAGCTCGTCGACAACGGTGCGCTCAGTCGCCGACCGGGCTGGCGGGCGTATCACCTGGCGCCGGCGGGGACCGGCAAGGTGGCAGGCGTCGCCGTCGACCGCCAGCGCCACGGCATCGAGGCCGCCGACGCGTTCTACGTGGGTGACAGCGCCGCCGACCTGGCGTGCGCCCCCGAAGTCGGCGAGTGTTGGCTCGTCGCCAACGCCGAGGACGACCTCGAGTGGCCGCTGCGCACAGAAGCGCCGTACGGCGCGGGGGTGGCCGAAGTGATCACCCGCCTGCTCGGCTGACTGCGTCGGCCACCACCTGCTCGACCAGCGGAGCCACCTCGGCGCGTGCGCGCTCCGCGCCGAAGCGCTCGACGAGCGACACCACTTCGAGACCGTTGAGATCCTCGGCGGGAATCTCGTCCCTGTAGACGTCACCGACAATGACGAGCACCGGGACACCCGCGTCCCGAGCGAGCTCGACGACCCCGCCGACGGCCTTCCCGTCGAAGGACTGCGCGTCGAGAAAGCCTTCTCCGGTCACGACCAGCTGGGCACCCTCGATGCGTTCGGCGAGCGACAGCGCGTCGGCCACGACGTCGAAGCCGGGAACGAGCGTCGCCCCCAACGCCGCCAGCCCACCGGCCAGCCCGCCTGCGGCGCCCGATCCGGGGATCGATCGCACGTCGATGCCGTAGTCGCGCTCGTACACCTGGGCGAGCCTCTCCAGTCGCCGTCGCAGGAGCGCGACCTGGGCCGGGGTCGCGCCCTTCTGCGGCGCAAAGGCCTCCGCGGCCTCGACGAAAGTGAGCTCGACGTCGCAGGCCACCGTCACGCCGACGCCGCGCAGGCGACGCGGGCCCAGCGCGGTGACGCACCCCAGGCCGCCATCGGTCGTCGCCGAGCCGCCGACCGCCACGATCACGCGACGGGCGCCCTCGTCGAGGGCGGTGGCGATGAGCTCGCCAGTGCCGTACGTCGTCGCCTGCACCGGGTCGTTGCCCTCGGCACCGCCGGCGAGCATCAGTCCCGACGCCTGCGCCATCTCGACGACGGCCCCGTCGTCGCGCATGCGCCACTCGGCGTCGACCGGTTCCCCCAGCGGACCTCGCACTCGGGCGCGCCGGGCGCGGCCGCCCAGCGCCTCGAGGGTGCCCTCGCCGCCGTCGGCCACGGGGACCTCTTCGCACTCCCACCCGGCGCGCTGTCCCCCGGCGGCGATGGCCGCCGCCACCTCCCGCGCCGTCGCTGTTCCGCGGAACTTGTCGGGGGCGGCGACCATGCGGCGGGCGTCGGGCATCCGCTTATGGTGGCTCGCGTGGCGGAGAACGTCGTCATCGTCTCCAATCGGGGACCGGTCTCGTTCTCCCACGACGGCGACGGCACCCTGGTCGGCCACCGCGGTGCAGGAGGCATCGTCTCGAGCGTGGCGCCCCTCGTGCGCGACACCGGCGCCGCCTGGATGGCGGCCGCCATCAGTGACGCCGACCGAGCGGCGGCGTCAGCCGGCAGCATCGAAACGGAGGGCTTCCGCTTCCGAATGCTGGCCGTCGACGGTGACG
>JAFAUA010000131.1 GCA_019243595.1 Acidimicrobiia bacterium | reverse complement strand
CAGACAGAAAGACCCGCAGGGTGACCGGCGCGCAGTTGTCGTGGTTGCGGATCAAGGCCGTCGCGCGCCGCCATTACTACGTGTTGCTGCGAGCGCCACACCGCCTGTTCGACGTCACCATCTGGCCGCTCGTGGACGTGTTGCTGTTCGGTTCGATCGCCGCCTTCGTGCATCCCGGCCACGCGGCCGCCGGCCGGTTGGCCGCCGGCTACTTGCTCTCGGGCATCATGCTGTGGCACGTCGTATACCAGTCGCAGATCGCGTTGGCGACCGGCTTCCTCGAGGAGGCGTGGACACGCAACCTCCTGAACCTGATGGTCACACCCTTGCGCGAGATGGAATACGTCGGCGGCGTCGTGCTGTTCGGGATGATCAAGTTGTTCATGGGCCTCGCCGTCGTGTCGCTCACCGCGCTCGGCTTCTTCGCCTTCAACGTCACGGACCTCGGCCTCGGCCTGATCCCGGTCGCCGCTGTGCTGCTCGTGTGCGGCTGGGTGATCGCCTTGTTCGTCATCGCCCTGGTGCTGCGCTTCGGCACCGGTGCCGAAGCGCTGGCGTGGGGGATCCTCTTCGTGATCCTCCCGCTGTCGGGCGTCTTCTATCCGGTGGCGGCGCTGCCGTGGCTCCTGCGTCCGGTCGCCGAGGCGCTGCCGACAACCCACGCCTTCGTCGCCGGGCGCGCCCTGTTCGACGGCCGCGGGATGCTGTGGGGCGAGCTCGGCATCGCCCTCGCGAGTTGCGTCGTGCTCGGCGCCGTGGTCGTCGTGTTCCTCACGCGGATGCTGCAAGCCTTCCGTGCACGCGGCTACATCAGCCGGTACACGTAGCTCTCGCACTCACCTCAGTCACTCGCACGGCTGAAACTGCGGCTCTGACGGGGATACTCACGTTTCGACCGCTGGTTTGGTTGCGATCGCGTCCGGTTCGTCTGTTCCAACAACCATTCCGGCAGTTGAAACTCGTCAGCGAAGAGCGGCACAAGGGCACTCTCGACGTGACCGGCGTCCGAGCTGCCCCCGTGGTTGCCGCTTTTGAGTGGTTCAGCGCTGGAGGAGCTTGCCCATCAGGGAGTGCGCGGCGACCGCGTCGCGCTTCGAGGTCCACGACTCGGTGTACTCGCCGCCGGGCCCGTCGCTGGCCGAGTCGGCGAGGAGGTACGGCACCGGGTCGGGGGTGTGAGTCATGAGCTTGGTCGGCGTGGCGTGGTCGGGAAGCAGCAGGAGGCGCCACGGGGCGAGGTGGGCGAGCTCGTCGACGAGCGGGCCGATGATCTGCTCGTCCCAGCGCTCGAGGGCCTCGACCTTGGCGCCCACGTCACCGGCGTGGCCCGCCTCGTCACTCGCCTCCACGTGCACGAGAAAGAGGTCGGCGCCGTCCTCGAGAGCGGCGATGCAAGATTCGCGCTGGGCGACGTAGTCGGTGTCGTAACCCGCCGTCATCCCGGCGACGTCGACGACCTCGATGCCGGCGAGAACGCCGAGACCGCGCACCAGATCGACGGCCGAGCAGAGGGCCGCCTCGAGGTTCCACACATCGGCGAAGCTCGGCAGAACGGTGGCCCGGCCCTGCCCCCACAGCCAGATCTGATTGGCGTCGAGGCCGAAGCGACCCACGACGTCGCGCGACGCGTCCATCAGCTTCTGCAGTTGCGGCGCGGCCGGCCCCTCGGGCCAGACGGCCGGCTGACCGGTGAGGTCGTGCGGCGGCGTACACGTGGCGTCGGCCCACTCGGCGGGGGCGACGACGATGTGGCGGTACTGGACGCCGGGGTGGAACGAGACCCCGCCACCGAAGGCCTCGTCCAGGGCGGCGATCACGGGTTCCGCCTGCTCGGAGGTCGGATGACCACCGGCGAAGTCGACCATCACGCCGTCGTCGACGCGGGCCAGGTTGCAGCGGAACGCGACCTGGTCCGACCCGAGCTCGATCCCGAGCGCGGCGGCCTCGATCGGCGCCCGGCCGGTGTGATAGTGGGCCGGGTCGTAGCCCAGGATGGCCATGTTGCCGACGTCGCTGCCGGGCGGCATCCCCGTCGGTATCGTCGCCGCCCGCCCCACTTCGGACCGACCGGCCAGGGCCGCGAGATGCGGCATCCGCGCCGCCTCGAGCGGCGTGCGCCCGCCCAGCTCCTCGAGCGGCTCGTCCGCCGCGCCATCGGGCACGCACACGACGTACTTCATTGCTTCATCGTAGGTACCGTCTGATGTGTGCGCCGCAGCCTGGCCGCAACACTCTTCGTTCTCGCACTCGTCGCCGCAGCCTGTGGGGGTGGCCACGCCAACCACCTCGAGCGCGCGATTGGGCCGTCGCCGACCGAGTCGACGACAGCGGAGAGCAGCACGTCGACGTCGTCGACAACGGCTGCGGCACCAACGAGCGCACCCGCGCCCGCCTCGACCGCGCCCCGTCCGGCGGCGACGACCCCCCGAACGACGGCCCCGCCCGCGCCCGCCGGACCGAACCTGGCGGCGGTGCACGTCCACCTGACGCCGGTGGCCGCTGTCTCGGGGGCACTGGCGCTCGCGACGCGTCCCAACGACACTGCCCTCTACGTGGCGTCGAAGTCCGGACGAGTCGTCGCCGTGCGCGGCGGGCAGGTCGACTCCACGCCCGTGCTCAACCTCGCCGGGCAGGTGTCGACCGGCGGCGAGCAGGGCTTGCTCGGGATCGCGTTTGGGCTCGACGGCAACCACCTGTACGCGAGCTACACCGACACCAATGGCGACACGCGCGTCGTCGAGTACGCCATGAACGGTGCCGTGGCCAATGCCTCGGGGCGCCAGGTGTTCTTCCTGCACCAGCCGTACGCCAACCACAACGGCGGCAACATCGTGTTCGGCCCCGACGGCATGCTGTGGCTCGGCCTCGGCGACGGCGGCAGCGAGGGCGACCCGAACAACACCGCCCAGAACCCGAACACGCCGCTCGGCAAGATGCTCCGCATCGACGCCGCATCCGGTCAGTACTCGCAGTGGGCCCTCGGCCTCCGCAACCCGTGGCGGTTCAGCTTCGACCGGGTTACCGGGAGCGTGTGGATCGGCGACGTCGGCCAGGACAGCTGGGAGGAGATCGACTTCGCCCCGGGTGTGCAGTCGGCGGGCATGAACTTCGGCTGGTCCCGGTTCGAGGGCAACCACCTCTACAAGGCGTCGGAGCCGGCACCCGGGGCCGTACCGCCCGTCTACGAGTACTCGCACAACGGCGGCAACTGCGCGGTGACCGGCGGGTACGTCTACCGCGGGGCACGCATTCCCGCCATGAACGGCGTCTACCTCTTCGGCGACTTTTGCGTCGGGCACGTGGTCGGCCTGGCAGGCGGCCAGGTCCGCGACCTCGGAATCTCGACGAGCAACCTGGCGTCGTTCGGCCAGGACGCCGACGGCGAGCTGTACGTCCTCTCGCTGACGGGTGGCGTGTCCCGCATCGATCCCAGTTAACTGAACGCCGTGGGGGCGAGTGAGACCGGCGGGGTGTTCGGTGAGCTCGTTGACGAGCTGAAGACCCTCGAGCAGCGCATCCACTCCGGACCCAACACACCGCTCGACGACCAAAGCCTGCTCGAGGGCTACAAGTGGATCTTCAGCATCCTTGCCGTCGGGCTTGATGCCTATGTCTGGGCCGACCCGGCCCGACCTCGCTTCGTTGACATCGTGGGTCCGTATCGCAAGTGGGGCGGCGACAACGCCGACGCCTTCTATCAGTACGCGCCGATCGACCCGGCGCGCACCTACCGCGTCCGCGGTCGCAAAGGCGATGCCGTCTACTTCTCGCTCACCGTCTACGGCGGCCCTCGCGACGGGCGCTACTCGGACCGCATCGTCGGCACCGTCAACGACCGTATGGTCGACATCGGCCCTGACGGCGAGTTCGAGATCGTGCTGTCGCCGGAGCCGCACGACGGCGCCTGGATCGAGCTGCAGCCCGACGCAGTGGCGGCCATCACGCGCGACTACGTCGTCGACCCGACGACCGGGCGCCGCGTCGAGTGGCACATCGAGGCCGAGGATCCGCCGGCGACACGGCGCGACAGCGACGCCGATCTGGCCGGCCGCTTCCGGGCCACGCTCACGTGGATCCGCGAGCAGGCGCAGCTGGTGCCGCTGGGCCTGGGCGAGACCAACAGCGTGGCCGAGCCCTACGGCGTGCCGTCGGTGACCTACGGCTGGGCGGCCGCCGACGCCGCCTACGCGATGGGCGGATTCGATCTCGAGGACAACCAGGCACTGATCATCAAGGGGCGTTCACCCGAATGTGCCTTCTGGAACCTGTGCCTGTGGAACCAGTTCCTGCACACGTACAACTACGACTACGAGCGGGTCACGATCAACGGTGGTCAGGTGCAGTACGAGGACGACGGTTCGTGGACGATCGTCGTCGCCAGCCGCGACCCCGGTCACCCGAACTGGCTGTCGACCGCCGGCCACCCGCGCGGCCTGTTGTGGTTCCGCTGGTTCCTGCCGAGCGCCACACCCGATCGCCCGACCACCGAGGTGGTGCCGTTGTCATGAGTACTGCTGCCTCGTGACCGAGCGCCCCGAAGCCGTCGCCATCGACGACCTGCCGGCACCGCGGTTCCCCGACGAGGCGGCCGCAATTCGCGAGGCGATGGCCGAGATGGGCGCCGCCATCGCCCTCGAACCCGACGCCCTGATGTCCGAGGCGATCGATCAGGCGGGCGTCGACGACTTCGGCGACGGCGGCTTCCGCGAGCGTCTCGAGATGGTGTGTACGGCGCTCAGTAAGGACGTCGTACTCAGCGCCGCGGGCAAGGCCGCCGCCTTCGTCCAACTGACCGAGCTTCTGCGCAACCGGCTCCTGGTCAACGACCTCCTTCGCCGGCATCCCGAGATCGACGAGCTCGAGGTGCGCTCGCCGATCATCATCTGCGGGCTGCCGCGCACCGGCACGACCCACCTGCACAACCTCCTCTCCGCCGACCCCGCACTGCGCTCGCTGCCCTACTGGGAGAGCGTCCAGCCTGTGCTCCCCGAGGGCGCACCCGACGAGCGCGTGGCGGCCACGACCGCCGCCCTCGACGTCGTGAACATGGCGCTGCCGTACTTCAAGCGCATGCACGAGATGACGGCCGACGAGAAGCACGAGGAGATCAACCTCCTGGCCATGGACTTCTCGTCGATGTATTTCGAGACGATGGCGCCGATGCCGACGTGGCGTGACTTCTACATGGCCACCGACCAGACACCGGCGTATGAGTACTTGAAGCGGGTGTTGAAGGTCCTGCAGTTCCTGCGCGGCGGCGACCGGTGGGTGCTCAAGTCGCCGCAGCACCTCGAACAGTTCGGCCCGCTGTCGAACGTGTTCCCGGACGCCACGTTCGTCGTCACTCACCGCGATCCGGTCGCTGTCACCAAGTCGCTGACGACGATGATGACCTACTTGGCCCGGCTCAACCTGGAGACCGTCGACCCGACCGTCATCGGCGGGTACTGGGCCGACCGGCTGGAGACGATGCTGCGGGCCTGCGTCCGGGATCGCGGATTGCTTCCCGCGGACCGCTCGATCGACGTGCTCTTCGACGAGTTCATGGCCGACGACGTCGCCATGGTCGAGCGCATCTACGGCATCGCCGGCCAGCCGTTCACATCCGACGTTCGGGCGGCGATGGACGACTTCATGGAGACGCACCCACGCGGCCGCCACGGTGGCGTCGTCTACGACCTGGCGCCGTTCGGCCTCGACGCCGACGAACGTCGCCAGGCCCTGCAGTTCTACGTGGACCGCTTCGGCATCCGTCAGTAATAGATCGTTCGGGCGCGGGGTCTGGGCGTCGCCTTGAACCGCGGTTCCTGCCCGCGGCGCCAGAGGAGGTTGTCGAGCTGGCGGGCCGCGACCGCGCCGTCAAGCTCGGCGACCATGCGCTCGACGGCGTGGACGGCCACGGCGCGCAACTCGGTCTCGGCCTGCCCGCCGGGCTCGAGGAGACGCTGGGCGTCTATGTCGGCTGCCAGGTCGTCGTCCAACACGAGCACGCCTTCGATGCGGAGGACGTGTGGGATGAGGTTGTCGGCGAACAACGTCAGTGTGTTCAGATCCGCGAAGCCGCCGATGTCCGACGCGCTGATCTGGGCCCGCTTCAGCAGCGGGACCGCACGCCCGGAGTAGGAGGCAACGTCCCGGTACATCGGCATCTCCTGCAGGAGCGCCACCAGCCGCACACCAGAATCGCCGACCGACTCGACAAGGCCCGAGAACGACCCGTCGAAACGGTCGAGGAGGAAGCGGCCGAGGTCGTTCCACGACTGGGCGAAGAGCCCCATGAGCTCGTCCACCGGTGGGTGCAGGTGCTGGCCGAACACGCGCGCGCAGTCGTCGGCCGTCACCCGGGCCAGCTCCGCCGCCGTGAAGGCACCGTCGGCGTCGAAGCGCTTGCGGAGCAACGTCGACAGGGTGACGTTTCCCGACTTGCCGCGGAGCTTCGACATGTACGGGTGCCAGCCCGATCCGAAGTTGACCGCGTTGAACGTCAACGCGAAGTCAACGTCCAACCGGTCGGGCTCGGCAACCGGCTCCGACCGGACCGACTGCGCCAAGTTCTCGAGCGCCGCGTCGTCGATGCGCACGAGCGCGGCCCGCTCGGCGACGAACGCGCAGGCGGCGCGCACGTCATCGGGGCCGAAGACCTCCGCGACTCCCAAACGCGTGCTGTTAGAGCCCCAGCTCGGCCCGGATGGCGCCGTAGTCGGCATCGACCGCCGACGGCACCGCCACCTCGGCGATGGCGCGATCGGGGTCCTTCAGCCCGTGCCCGGTGAGCACGCACACGACGGTCGATCCTTCCGGCACGCCGACCGACAGCAGCCCGGCGACCGACGCCGCCGACGCAGGCTCGCAGAACACCGATTCCTCCGACGCCAGGAACCGGTAGGCCTCGAGGATCTGCTCGTCGGTGACCGAGTGGATGCCACCGCCGGACTCGGACGCCGCCGCGGTGGCGCCGTACCACGAGGCGGGATTGCCGATGCGAATGGCGGTGGCGATGGTGTCGGGGTTCTCGACCTTGTGCCCGAGGACCAGCGGCGCGGCGCCCGCAGCCTGGAAGCCGACCATCTTCGGGAGCTTCGTGAGCCGGCCCGCGTCCTGGTACTCGCGGTAGCCCTTCCAGTAGGCGGTGATGTTGCCGGCGTTGCCGACCGGGATGCAGTGGTAGTCGGGCGCCTCGCCGAGGACGTCGACAATCTCGAACGACGCCGTCTTCTGGCCCTCGAGCCGGAAGGGGTTCGTGGAGTTCACCACCGTGACCGGCGCGTTGTCGCCGAGCTCTCGCACGATCGTCAGCGCCTGGTCGAAGTTGCCGCGCACCTGGAGGACTTTGGCCCCGTGGATCAGCGCCTGGGCCAGTTTCCCCAAGGCGATGTGGCCCTCGGGGATGAGCACCGCGCACGTCAGGCCGGCGCGGGCCGCGTAGGCCGCGGCCGACGCCGAGGTGTTGCCGGTGGACGCGCACACGACGGCCTTGGCGCCGTCTTCGACGGCCTTGGAAATCGCCATTGTCATTCCCCGGTCCTTGAAGGAACCGGTGGGATTCAGGCCCTCGTACTTGAGGAAGACGCGCGCGTTCATGCGCTCGGACAGGCGGGGCGCCGGGAGAAGCGGCGTGCCGCCCTCGGCGAGCGTGACGACCGGCGTATCGGCGCTGACCGGCAGGAACGACCGGTACTCCTCGATGAGGCCACGCCAGCCGACGGGCATCGCTACTGCCCCACCACGCGGAGCAGGCTGCCGACGCGGTCGACGACATCGAGGTCGCGCAGGTCCTTCAGCGTCGCCTGCATGTCCCGCTCGACAGCCCTGTGGGTGATCACGATGAGGCGGGCGTCCTTGCCGATGCCCTCCTGATAAGCGTGGTTGATGGACACGCGGTGGTCTCCGAACACTCCGGCGACGGCGGCGAGCACGCCCGGCTCGTCGACGACCTCGAGGGCGACGTAGTACTCCGACGACAGGTCCTCGATGGGGCGGATGCGCGCCTTGCCTAAGGCGCCGAGGCCCGCGTGTGTGCCCCGGCGGCGGTTGGACGCGGCGTCGATGACGTCGCCAAGCACGGCGCTCGCCGTCGGCCGTCCCCCGGCGCCGCGCCCGTAAAGCATGAGGTCCCCCACCGCCGCGCCCTCGACGAACACGGCGTTGAACGACTCGCGAACGGCCGCCAGCGGGTGCTCCTTCGGCACCATCGCCGGGTGCACCCGGACACCGACGCCGTCGCCGTCGGACTCGGTGACCGCCAGCAGCTTGATCACGTACCCGAAGCGCCCAGTGTTGGCGATGTCGGCCGGTGTGACGCTCGAGATCCCCTCGCGGTACACGTCGCCGGCGACGACGCGCACGCCGTAGGCGACGGTGGCGATGATCGCCGCCTTGGCCGCGGCGTCGAAACCTTCGACGTCGGCCGTGGGATCCCGCTCGGCGTAGCCCAGCTCCTGGGCCTCCGCCAGCGCCTCGTGGAACGACGAGCCCTCCTCGGTCATGCGGGTGAGGATGAAATTCGTGGTGCCGTTGACGATCCCGAGGATGCGCTGCACGCGTTCGCCTGCCAGGGATTCGCGCAGCGGGCGGATGAGGGGGATACCGCCGGCGACGGCCGCCTCGAACAGCAGGTCGACGCCCGCCTTCTCGGC
The DNA here is from genome assembly GCA_019243595.1 of Acidimicrobiia bacterium. Taxonomy (GTDB): domain Bacteria; phylum Actinomycetota; class Acidimicrobiia; order Acidimicrobiales; family AC-14; genus CADDZP01. Next base: position 4,282 of record JAFAUA010000131.1, on the reverse strand, counting down.
CGCCTCGAAGAGCTCGGCGCCGACGTTGGCGAGCAGTTCCTTGTTGCCGGTGACGACCGCCTTGCCGTTCTGCAGGGCGGTGAGAATCAGCTCGCGTGCCGGCTCGATGCCGCCGATGAGCTCGACGACCACGTCGACCTCGGGATCCTCGACGACCGACACGGGGTCGTTCGTCAGCACGTCGGACCCGAGCTCGACCGCCCGCTGTTTCGCGGTGTTGCGGACGGCGACGCGAGCGACCTCGAGGCGCAGGCCCGTACGGTCGGCGATGGCGTCGCGCTGCTCGTCGACAAGCTCGACGAGGGCACCCCCGACGTTGCCGCAGCCGAGAAGCCCCACCTTGACGACGGCCGGCTCCATGGCCACGAAGGTAGCGGCCATATCCTCGAGTTGTGGCTATCCGTGTCGTGCTGGCCGAGGACCACTACCTGGTCCGCGAGGGCATCCGCCAGCTCATCGACGCTCAGCCCGAGCTCGACCTGGTCGCCGTGTGCGAGGACCTCGATTCGCTGGTCAAGGCGATCGACGCCGAGAAGCCCGATGTCGTGCTCACCGACATCCGCATGCCCCCCACGAACACCGACGAAGGCATCCGCGCCGCCGACCACCTCCGGGAGCAGCAGCCCGACGCGGGTGTGGTCGTTCTCAGCCAGTACGCCGACCCCCAGTATGCGCTCGCCTTCCTCGAACACGGCTCCCGCGGTCGCGGCTACCTGCTGAAGGAGCGCGTGTCCGACGGCGAACAGCTGGCGAACGCCATCCAGGAAGTGGCCCGTGGCGGCTCCGTCATCGACCCGAAGATCATCGACGCCCTCGTCGCCGCCCGCTCGAGGGCGGCGGAGTCGCCGCTGCGCCAGCTCACGCCCCGGGAGACCGAGATCCTCTCGGAGATGGCGTCGGGCAAGAACAACGCCGCCATCGCCGAGACCCTCGTCCTGTCGGAGCGGGCCGTCGAGAAGCACATCAACTCGATCTTCTCCAAGCTGGCCCTCGGCGAGGAGCCCGAGATCCACCGTCGAGTCAAGGCCGTCCTTCTCTTCCTGGGCGACAAGCAGCAGTAGACGGGGTAAGGGGGGGTACCCACACCCCCGGGACACCTGCCCTCACCATGGGCACCGGCGGCCCGAAATGGAACGATGGGGGACCGTGGCAGACGAGGCCGTCTCCGTTCTGGTCGTCGATGACCAGCTGCCGTTCAGAATGGCAGCCAAGACGGTCGTTCGCGTGACCCCAGGGTTCGAGGTGATCGGCGAGGCCGAGTCCGGCGAGGACGCCGTGGCCCAGGTCGATGCCCTGCAGCCTCGGCTCGTGCTGATGGATATCAACATGCCGGGAATCAACGGCATCGAGGCCGCCCATCGAATCCACGAGGCCCACCCCGACGTCTGCGTGGTGCTCCTGTCGACCTATCCCCGCGACGACCTGCCGTCCGACGCCCTCACCAGCGGTGCCGCCGCCTACATCAACAAGGACGAGTTCGGGCCCCAGATCCTGCGCAGCACCTGGGACGGCTCGGGGCCCAACGGCGACGCGCCCCAGGCAGGGCAGATCTAGGCAGCCTCAGACGGCCGCCGGGGCCACCGGGACCTGGGCGTCGGTCACCGGGATACGACCCGAGATCTTGGTGCCCTTGCCGGGCGCCGACTGCACCTTGAGACTGCCGCCGATCGATCCCACCCGGTCGCTCATGTTGACGAAGCCGGCGCCCAGATTCGGGCGCGACGCAGGGTCGAAGCCCGCCCCGTTGTCGGCCACCTCGAAGAGCAGGGCGCCCTCCTCCTTCCAGACGCGGATGGTCGCCGTGGCGCCCTCCCCCGCATGCTTGCCCGCGTTCTGGAGGGCCTCCATGCAGCAGAAGTAGACGGCGGCCTCCATGTCGGGCGTGAAGCGGCCGAGCTCCTCGGCGACCACGTCGGTGGGCAGGGCCGCCCGGCCGGCCGCCGCCTGCAGCGCCTCGACGAGGCCGCGGTCCATCAGCAGCGGCGGGTAGATGCCATGGGCCAGGTCGCGCAGCTGCTGCACCGCCTCCTGCAGGTCGTGCGCCAGCTGGTCGAGCATGGCCTTGGACGTATCGGGGTCCTGTTCGGCGAGCTGGCGGGCCAGGCGCAGGTTCACGGCGAGCGCCACCAGGTGCTGCTGGGCACCGTCATGCAGGTTGCGCTCGATCTGTCGGCGGGCGGCGTCGGACGCGGCGACGATGCGGGCGCGCGAAGCACGCAGCTCTTCGGCCTGGCGCCGGACCTCGTCGAGCGATGCCTGCAGGGCGGAGTCGAGCTGCACGTTGTGCAGCGCCAGTCCGACCTGGCGGGCGAGCTCGGCGAGCACGGTCTCGTCGTCGGTGCGGAAGGCGTCGCCGTTCGGCGGACGCACGGCTGCGATCAGGCCCAGCAGCTGGCCCGAGTGGGTGATCGGCGCGACGCGCACGACCGCCTTCTCACGCCCCGCGAGCAACTGTGGCAGCCACACCTGGAGCCAGGCGACGCCGGAGACACCGGCGCGGGCGACGACGGTCTCCTCGTCGGGCGACAGCGTGAGAGTGGCCCGCTTCGTGTCGGGCACCGAGACGCTGCGCTCCAGCCTCCCGCCCGACCCCGTCCACACCTCGGCGCTGCTGAGAGCCAGGGTCTTCCGCAGGCTCTCGGCGACCTGAAGGAGGAGCTCATCGAGAGGAATGGCGCGCGACAGGCGGCTGCCGAACGTGCGCAGCACCATGTCGGGAGCCTCACGCTCGCCGTACACGAGGCGGTTGGCGAAACGCCCGAGGCGCTCCCGTGTCGGCAGGTACAAGGCGGCGGCAACAGCGGCGGCGACCATCGAGAGCACCAGCAGCGATCGCTCGTCCTTGGTCGGCACCCGTCCGAGGCCGAGGACGATCACGAGGTAGACGGCGACCACAACGAAGCTGAGTCCGGCGATCGACACCGTCTGGGCCAGCAGCCGGTCGATCCGGCCGATCAGCTTGTTCGACGACCCGACCATCAGCGCGACGGGCAGCGGCAGCGTCGCCGCGGCGCAGACGACGCCGACATGGGGCGGCCAGCCGGTAAGCACGCGCAGGGCCAGGACGATCAGCGTGATCTCGACGCCGACAGCCGTGGCCCAGCCGAACCACTGCATGCGCTGGCGCTCGACGCCGGTCGACCGGCGGTAGCGGTGGTTAGAGCCGGCGAAGCCCACGATCACCGCCAGCAGTGACTCGATGACGACAGGCCATAGCGGGATCCCGGGCCGCTGGGTCCACAACAGCACACCGACCACTGCACCCAGCGGGTACCCGCCGATGAGCGACCACCGCGCGACCCGGCAGGAGCCGTCGGGCAGACCGAGAACGACGTGCATGGCCGCAATGGGCAGCACCCCGACCGCCAGGCACTCGATGAGCTCCAGCAGATCGACGACCGCAGAGGAGAGGTGCGTGCCGTGACCGTTCGCCGACAGCAGCGACGCGCACACGCTGCCGGCCGCGCCGATCGCGGTTGCCCGTAGCGAGAGGGGGCCGATGCGCTCCTGGGCCTTGCGTCTGGTCGCGACCATGCCGGCGATCGCCCACACCACGACGAGCCCGACGCGCACCCACTGGCCCACCTGTCCGTTCGCATCGCGGGCCGCGATGGCACCGCCGGCCGCCAGCACGACGCCAAGCGGTCCGTACAGGAGCGCCGCCGAGCGCGACCTGTGCTCTTTCACGACCTCAGCCGGTGCGGGGCCGGACATCACACGTTCGAGCGCGGTTGCCATGGTTTCTCTACTCCGATCTCAGCACAGCAGCAATGAGGCGTCTACGCATCACTCGGCCCTCAACGCCCGACCGGGACGGAGTCGGGCCGCCAGTTCACCGGGCACGACGGCGACGAGGTTGGCGACGACCACGGTCCCCGGCACAACCAGCAGCAGAACGAGGATGGGCACCTCCGGTGCGGGCACGATGCCGATGCTGCGGGCGAACACGATCCACGCCCACCGGCCAGCCGCAACGCCAAGCGGCAAACCGATCGCCATGGCGACGACCGCGAGCGTCGTCGCCTGCCACGCCACCGCGGTGCGCACCTGACGAGGCACGAATCCCAGCGTCTTGACGATGGCGAGGTCGCGGCCGCGCCGGCGGATCGACGTGACGAGCAGGTGCCCGATCGTGGCCGCCGCGAGCGCAGCGAGGAGGCCGGCCAGGACCAACGGCAGGCTCTGGACGCGTCCGAAGTTCACGACGTCGTTCGGCTTGTCGGGCGCCACGACGACGAACGTCGGGCCGAACGGGGCGATGGCCTGCGTAAGGCGGGCGCGA
>JAFAUA010000473.1 GCA_019243595.1 Acidimicrobiia bacterium | reverse complement strand
TCACATCCGACTTGCCAAGCCGCCTACGAGCTCTTTACGCCCAATGAATCCGGACAACGCTCGCCCCCTACGTATTACCGCGGCTGCTGGCACGTAGTTGGCCGGGGCTTCTTCTGCAGGTACCGTCAATTTCGTCCCTGCTGAAAGGGGTTTACAACCCGAGAGCCTTCATCCCCCACGCGGCGTTGCTGCGTCAGGCTTTCGCCCATTGCGCAAGATTCCCTACTGCTGCCTCCCGTAGGAGTCTGGGCCGTGTCTCAGTCCCAGTGTGGCTGGTCGTCCTCTCAGACCAGCTAGCCGTCGCTGCCTTGGTAGGCCGTTACCCCACCAACAAGCTGATAGCCCGCGAGCCCCTCCCGAAGCGAAAAACGTTTCCTCACCAGGTCATGCGGCCCGGTGGGGGTATCCAGTATTAGCACCAGTTTCCCGGTGTTATCCCGGTCTTCGGGGCAGGTTGCTCACGTGTTACTCACCCGTTCGCCACTAGGTCTTCCCCGGTGTTGCCACCGGTTGGACCCCGTTCGACTTGCATGTATTAAGCACGCCGCCAGCGTTCGTCCTGAGCCAGGATCAAACTCTCCATCGAGATCTTCGACCGGGGAAAACCGGCCTTAGATCGGAGAGTCGGTCGAGCGGGGCTACTCACCCCTTACGACCAACTGGCACCAGGAACACGTTGTCCATGTTCTCAGTGCAATTAACTTTGTGGCTCTGCCGAAGCAAAGCCACCCGCACTGGCTTTTGGCTGAAAATCCTCTATTCCGTTTTCAAGGAGCGACTCAGAGACACACCTCTCCAGAAGGAGATGTTCGTGTCCAGTGCTCCGAGGGTTGCGGAGAGAAGCCCCGCACTTCCTCGCTCCCCAGCGGGCCTGCCGCCGAGGATGGCGCTGCGCCCCCATCCGAGGGCGCAACCTTGCAACCATAGCACGGCTGCAAAGCACCTGGCAACGGGATGCGGTGATGGCTACCCGAAGCGGATGAGATGGTAGCGCTTCCGGCCCTTGCGCAAGACGAGGTACCGCTCAGCGACCAGCTCGTCTTCCCGCACCGGGCGGTCCAGCTCCTTCTCCTGGCGGCTGTTGACATAGGCGCCGCCCTGGGAGGCCGTGCGCCGGGCCGCGGACTTGGAGCCGTCCTCGAGTGCTTGGGCGAACAGGTCGAGCACGGTGGCGCCGTCCCGCCCGGCCTCGCTCGACGGCGCGTCGGCGAACACCTCGAGGAGCTCGGATTCGCTGAGCGTGGTGGGGTCGCCACCGAACAGGGCCTCCGACGCCCGCTTGGCCGACTCGGCGGCCGCCTCGCCGTGCACCCGGACTGTGAGGTCCCACGCCAGGGCTTGCTGGGCTTGGCGCCGTTCAGGGTGCTCGGCGGTGGCCACGTCGAGCTCCTCGATGGTCGAGCGGGGCAGGTCGGTGAGGAGGCGCAGGTACATCCCGACGTCGCGGTCGTCGCTGTTCAGCCAGTACTGGAAGAACCGGTAGGGGCTGGTCTTCTCGGGCGACAACCAGGGGTTGTCGGGGTCGCTCTTGGAGAACTTGCGGCCGCTGGCGCTGGTGATAAGCGGGAATGTCAGGCCGTAGGCGTGGCCGCCCCGGTTCCGGCGGATCAGGTCGATCCCGGCGGTGATGTTCCCCCACTGATCGCTCCCGCCGATCTGCAGGGTGCAGCCGTGCTCGTCGAACAGATGCAGGAAGTCGTAGGCCTGCAGGAGCATGTAGCTGAACTCGGTGTAGGAGATCCCCTGCTCGCGCTCCTCGAGGCGGGCCCGCACCGACTCCTTGGCGATCATGACGTTGACGGTGAAGTGCTTGCCGACCTCACGTAGGAAGTCGGTGAGGCGCAACGGCCGCAGCCAGTCGGCGTTGTTCACGAGGGTGCCGCGGCTCGGGGACAGGTCGACGAAGCGCTCGACCTGGGCGCGTATGGCGGCGGCGTTGGCGGCAATTTCGTCGTCGGACAGCAGGGGGCGTTCCTCTTCGCGGCCCGACGGATCCCCGATGAGAGTCGTGCCGCCGCCGAGCAAGGCGATCGGGCGGTGGCCGGCCCGCTGTAGGCGGGCCAGGTTCATCAGCCCGAACAAGTGCCCGACGTGGAGGCTCTCGGCGGTGACGTCGATCCCGAGGTAGACGGTCAGCGACTCCTGCCGAAGCAGGGTCGGCAGCTCGGGGTCGGTCGACTGCGCCACCGCGCCCCGCCACTCGAGCTCGTCCCAGACGTCCACCGGTCGGCACCGTACCCGAGGGACAATTGGGCGTGGCTTGCCCGCGCCTTCGGTTCGGCGCGCTCATCGTTCTTCTCGCGCTCGTCGCTGGGGCGTGCGCGTGGCAGGCGCCGGACCTGATCCTCACGGGGCCGGCGGTTGCCGAGTCGACAAAGATCTTCGCGGCCGACGGCACGCTGATCACCACCCTCCACGCCGACCAGAACCGCGAGACGGTGCCGCTCAGTCAGATGCCCAAGCAGCTGCAGCAGGCAGTCGTCGCCATCGAAGACGAGCGCTTCTGGCACCACACCGGCGTCGACATCCGGGCCATGGTGCGCGCCGCCTGGGCCGATGCCACCCACGGCAAGGTCGTGCAGGGCGGATCGACGATCACCGAGCAGTACGTCAAGAACGTGCTGGCCGACCGGGAGCGCACAGTCCACCGCAAGCTCCGGGAGGCCGCCCTCGCCTACCAGCTGGAGCACAAGATCGGGAAGTCCAAGATCCTCGCGGGCTACCTCAACACGATCTACTTCGGCAACGGCGCCTACGGGGTGCAGGCCGCGTCGGAGACCTACTTCGGCGAGCCAGCCGAGAAGCTCACCCTGCCGCAGGCCGCCCTGCTGGCCGGCCTGATCCGGTCGCCGAACAACTACGACCCCTACGACCACGCCGACGCGGCCTCCGGCCGGCGCATCGCGGTGCTCGACAAGATGGCGTCGCTGCACGACATCACAGACGAACAAGCGGCGGCCGCCAAGGCGACACCGCTCGGCGTCGGCCACCACCAGCCGTCCGGCAGCTATCCGGCGCCGTACTTCGTCGAGGCCGTCAAGCAGCAGATCCTCGACGATCCCAAGTTCGGCGGCGGCCAGTCACCCGCCCAGCGGCAGCAGAACCTGTTCAACGGGGGCCTGCGCATCTACACCACCGTCGACCTGGCCAAGCAGGCCGAGGCCGAGCAGGCGGTCGCCAAGGTTCTCTCCCAACCGGCGACCGACCCGTCGGCCGCCGTGGTCTCCCTCGAGCCCGGGACCGGCAACGTGCGCGCACTGGTCGGCGGCCGCGACTTCTTCGGCGGGGGCAGCCAGGCCAAGTTCAACCTGGCCACCCAGGGCCAGCGGCCCGCGGGCTCGTCCTTCAAGCCCTTCGTGCTCGCGGCAGCCGTGCAGCAGGGCGTCTCGCTGCACAAGCTCTATGCCGCGCCCCAGTCCCTCGACCTGCCGCTCCCCCGCGGTGGCGTCTGGCACGTGCGCAACTTCGAGGACGAGGGCGGCGGCACGATGGACCTGGTCGAGGCGACCGTCCACTCGATCAACACCGTGTACGCCAGGCTGATCCTCGAGGTCGGACCCAACGAGGCGCTCGACGTCGCCCGACGCCTCGGCATCACCTCGCACCTCGACCCGTACCCGTCGGCGGTCCTCGGCACCAACGACGTCACGCCCCTCGAGATGGCGAGCGCCTACGGGGCCATCGACAACAAGGGCGCAGCGGTGACGCCGTCGCTGATCAGCCGGGTCACCAAGGCCGACGGCACCGTGCTCTATCAACATCAGCCCGACCCGCGCCCCGCCCTCGCTCCCAACGTGGTCGACCAGGTCCGTTCGGTGCTCGAGCAGGTCGTGCAGCGCGGCACCGGCGTGAACGCTCGCATCGGGCGGCCGGCGGCCGGCAAGACGGGCACCGGCGAGCAGTGGCGTGACGCCTGGTTCGTGGGCTTCACACCCGAGCTGGTGACCTCGGTATGGGTGGGGTTCGCCGACGCGCAACGGTCGATGGTCCCGCCTGCCACCCGCATCACGGTGCAGGGCGGCACCTGGCCGGCGCAGATCTGGCAGCTGTACATGAGCGCGGCGTTGGCCCAGACCCCGGTCTCGCCGTTCCCGCCTGCGACACCCGCCGCCAGCGCCGACAACGGCACCATGCGGCCGGTGCCCAACGTGTCCGGCATGCCCGTCGACGTCGCCGAGGACCAACTTGGATCCGAGGGCTTCACCGCCGACAGGGTCAGCGTGGCGAACGGCGACTATCCGCCGGGCTTCGTGGTCGGCCAGTCGCCGTGTGCCGGTTGCCTGGCGCCGGGCGGGTCGGCCGTGACCTTGCAGGTCGGTACTGGCAACGCGCCCGCCCACGTTCCCAATGTCCTTGGCCTTTCCGAGAGCGAGGCCCGTGACACGCTGCGCAGCGCCGGCTTCGCGCCCCACGTCGTCACGCAACAGGAGCCTCCCGCCGCCGACGCCGCGTCGCGCGCCGGCCTGGTGTGGAAGCAGAGTCCGGCGGCGGGCTCCGCGGCCACGCAAGGCACCACGGTGACGGTGTGGGTCGATCCCGTGGGAATCGTCCAGGCGGTCCCGCCGCCCGGGGAGACGACGACAACCGGATAGACAGAGCAGTCTCGTGACCCAATTCGAAAAGGACACGGCACTGACGCGTCTCGGCGACGGACGGTTCGGCGGTCACATCGACGAGGCGTGGTGGGTCTACCGCGGGCCGCACGGCGGCTACGTCGGGGCGATCGTGATGCGCGCCATGGTCGAGGCGGTCGCCAACCCGTCGCGTCCGGCTCGGTCGTTCACCATCCACTACCTCGCACCTCCGAAGGTCGGACCGGTCGAGGTCGAGACCACGATCGAGCGGTCCGGTGGGGCGATGACGTCGGTGTCGGCTCGGCTGATCCAGGACGGCCAGCCGATGGCTCTGGCGCTCGGCGCATTCTCGAAGTCGCGCGACGCGCCGGAGTACGTGGACGTTCAGATGCCTGACGTTCCGCCGCCGTCAAGGGTCCCGCCCATGTCGATGGAGGCGTCCCCGCCCCACATTCGGTTCTTCGAGCATCGCCAGGCGATCGGCCCGGCCCCGTTCTCGGGCGGAGACGAGGCGATCTCCGGCGGATGGCTGCGCCTGGCCGAGCCGCAGATCCTCGACGCGCCGCTGCTCGTCGAGTACGCCGACGGATGGATGCCCGCCGTGTTCTCACGGACGCAGGAGCGTGTTGGCGTCCCGACCGTCGATCTAAGCGTGCACTTTCGTGTGCCAGTGCCGATGCCCGACGCGTCACCGGACGACTTCGTCCTCGTCATATTCAGTAGTCCGGTCGCGCGCGACGGCTTCCTCGTGGAGGACGGGCAGATCTGGAGCCAGAGCGGCGAGCTGATCGCCGAGAGCCGCCAGCTGGCGGCGATGCTCCCGATCCGCTGACCGGGATCAGGCGGGAACGAACGTCTGGGTGGGCCGGCTCCGACCCCGCAGCGTCACGCACTCACCTGGCCGCCATCCATCGCCCGACCCGCCGCCGGCCGTCACCGTCGCCTCGCTGACCACGATGCGGCCGGGATGGGCCTTGGCCAGCTCGGTCAGGCGGGCGGCCTCGTTCACGGGGTCCCCGACCACCGTGTACTCGTAGCGACGCTCGCTCCCGACGTTCCCGGCGACGGCGATGCCCGACGAGATGCCAATGCCGGCATCGAGACCCTCGATGGCACGCAATGCGCTCCGCAGGGCGACGGCCGACCGAAGGGCGCGTGCCGCGTGGTCGGGCTGGTCCATCGGCGCACCGAAGACGCAGAGGGTGGCGTCACCCTCGAACTTGTTGACCCAGCCCTGCTCGGAGTCGACGGTACGAATGACGGCGTCGAAGAAGCCATTGAGGAGGGCGACGACCTCGACAGCCGGTCGTCGCTCGGCAAGTGCGGTCGAACCGACGACGTCGACGAAGAGCACGCTGACATCGCGTTCCTCACCTTCGAGCGTGACGCCCGACTCCACCGCCCGGCGGGCCACTTCGTCGCCGACATAGCCGCCGAACAGCTCGCGGAGGCGCTCTCGCTCACGAAGCCCCGACGCCATCGTGTTGAACCCGGCCTGCAGGAGCCCGAGCTCGCCGTCGTCGTCGACAGGCACCTCGGCGTTGAGATCGCCGCCGGCGACTCGGGCCATGGCGCCACGCACGTCGGCAATGGGGTCGGCCACGGAAGCGGCGGCGACCACGGTCGTACCGAGGCCCGCCACGAGGCCGCATCCCGCGACGACAAGCATCCCAACGAGGATGCGGTCCCGGTCGGACGCCGGAAGCCCGACAGGAGTCAGGAGAACACCGAGCAGGGGCAGTCCCGATCCGATGGCCCAAAAGAGCAGGAGTCGTCGTCGTATCCCGACGACTCGAGCGCGCTCGGGAGGCGCTCCCGCCAAAACGACGACGAAGAGCGGTCGCAGGCTGCGCTCGGCGAGCACGCTCGTGACAAGAGCGACGGCGACCCCGGCGGCCGAGACGCCAACAGCGATACGAACAGACAGGGCGAAGCTCTCGTGGGTCGCGTAGTTCAACAACGCCGTTATGACCCCAACCGCTGGCCAGGACACGAGCGCCGACAACGCGGCGCGCCGCGGCAGTCCGAGGGTCGCGATCCGCTCGTTGTCGGTGGGTGGGCGATCTTCGAAGGCCCACGCCGTGGTTCGACGGAAGACACGCCTGCTCACGTAGCGCCCGCCGCCCCAGATCAGCACGGCGTAGATGGCAAACAGCGCGGGGTCACCCCATTTGCCGAGGGCCCCGACGGGATTCTTGTTGTGCGTGGACGGCAGCGATGTGACTTCGAAGTACGCGACGACAATGGCGGCGCCGACGGCGTTGGCGAGCAGCTGCGCCTTGAGGCCCGACGCCCACACCCGCTCGA
>JAFAUA010000450.1 GCA_019243595.1 Acidimicrobiia bacterium | reverse complement strand
CACGTTCGCCGACACGAGCGGGTTGGATCCGGCCCTCATCCGGAGGATCTGGGCTGCACTTGGACTGCCCGCGTCCGGGCCTGTTCGTGTCACGCCGGACGCGGCGGAAGCCTTGCGCCTACTCGTGGCCATGGGCGCATGGCTTCAGCCCGAGACGACGCTGGCGATGGCCCGCGTCATGGGATCGTCGTGCGCCCGCATGGCCGAGACATTGGCGAACTCATTTCGCGTCGAGCTCGAGGTGCCGCAGAGAGAGCAAGGAACGACCTACAGCCGGGCGATCGAAGGCAGCTTGGTAGCTGGTCGGGATCTGCTGCCGCTCTTTCTGCAAGCGCTGAACGCAGTCTTTCGGCGTCATCTGATCCACGTCTCGTACAGCATCTGGTCGACCGACGATGAACGCGCCGCCATCACGCTTACCCGCACGGTCGCTTCGCCGATCTCGTCAGCTCGACCGAGACCGTACGCACCGCGTCCGGTAGTGCGTTGGCCCGAAGGGTGCGCGAGTTCGAGGGCCTCGTCTGGGAGCTCGTGACTGGCGCGGGCGGTCGCGTCGTCAAGCTCATTGGCGACGAAGCCATGTTCGTGATCGAGGACGCAGCCGCCGCGTGTGATGTGGCCACCCGCCTGGTTGACTCGGCTCCGCAGCCCGTGCGCGTCGGGTGGCCCAAGGGACCGTGTACGCCCTCTATGGCGACTACTACGGCGAGACTGTCAACCTGGCCGCCCGCCTGGTGGCCGCCGCTGACCCGTCGACGGTTGTCGTGTCCGCGACAGTGCCCGAACGCGTTAAAGAAGGCTTCGCCTTCGACTTCCTGCTCGAGCGGGAACTGAAGGGGTTCGGGAAGCCGGTCACCTTCTATCGAGCCACCCGCGCCTGATTCGGCGCCCGGACACGCGAGGGTGGACGGGATATGCCGCGCCGTCATACCAGTTCCCGGCTCCGGATCGTTGCCGGCATCCTCGTGGTCCTGCTCGTGGGCGCCGGGGTACTGATCTGGGCCGTGACGAGCGGCGGACCGGGCGGTCCGCCGAAGGCCGCGGGCGCGCCGTGCCGGGTCCGCGACTACGGGCTCGACGTCGCCCAGGCCCGTAACGCGACGACGATCGCCGCCGTCGGCAAGCGCCTCGGCATGCCCGATCACGCGGTGAGCATCGCCCTCGCCACCGCCTACTTGGAATCGAACCTGCACAACATCGACTTTGGCGACCGCGACTCGCTCGGCCTCTTCCAGCAGCGCCCGTCTCAGGGCTGGGGCACGCCCGCCCAGATCCTGACCCCGCACTACGCGGCCGCCAACTTCTACCGTCACCTCGCCCGCGTGCCCGGCTGGCAGGTCATCCCCGTCACCGAGGCCGCCCAGAAGGTGCAGCGCAGCGCCCTGCCCGACGGCTATGCCCAGTTCGAACCCGCGGCGCGCGCCATTGCCGAAGCGCTCACCGGCGAGGTCCCGGCCGGCTTGTCGTGTCGGGTGTCGTTCCCTGCCGGGCCACCGCCGGTCGGTCTGCAGGATGCGATCACCACCGAGATCGGCATCCCGTCGTTGTCGGCGCCGCTCGACCAGTCCAAGGGCTGGACCGTGAGCTCGTGGCTGGTCGGCCACGCCGAGGACTTCAAGATCGCGGCGGTCACCTTCGGCGGCCAGCGGTGGTCGGCGTCGACGGGCGCGTGGACGCCCGATCCCACCGTGGCGATGGACCTGGTCGGCCTGAACGTGTCGGCGGCCGGCGTGAAGTCGTCGTGATTACGAGCTGAACTCGTCGGCGTGGCGCACTCGGCCTTCGCCGCGCGTGAACAGCACGTCGTTGTAGCCCTGGCCGGGGCCGACCATGTCGAAGGTCAGCGGGGCGACGTAAGTGACGTAGATCGCCCGGCGGCCGGCCGCTTTGCGATCACCCGGCGGCGGCGCGGCGTGCAGCGTGTGGCCCCAGTGGGCCGTGACGTCACCGGGCTCGGTGACGATGGCGGTCGTCGGAAGGTTCGCCACCTCGTCGTCCGACGGCAGCGCCGACGTGCCCAGGTGGGAGCCGGCGATCATGTGCAGCTGCCCGGCGGCGGCCGTCGCCGCGTCGAGCTGGATGCCGACGTTCAGCATCGGGCACTTCACCGTGTGCCCGCCCATGCCGCAGTCGCGGTGCCAGGGCAGGTCGGCGAGGCCGGTCTCGGCGCCGGGCACCTTGATGACGACGTTGTGGCCGTCGAGGCGGTCGGAGGTGTCGCGCAGCTCGGGGCCGCCGAGGGCGCCGATGCGCTTCAGCCGCGGATCGTCGCTGAGGGCGGCGATCACGTCGGACTGCTCGTTGAGATAGTTGACCCGGTTGCAGACCTCTTCGCCGTCGACCGTGGTCCACCACGAGTGTCGGTCGTCGGGGCGGGCGTTGGCCACCGCAACGTCGACGTCGCGGCGCATGGCCTCGATCTCCTCGTCAGTGAACACCCCGCGCAGATGCACAAAGCCAGCGCGGCGCAAGAAGTCGACGATGACGTCGTCGGGGTCGTCGAGCGTGAACGTCGTTGTGAGATCGAGCGGCTGACCCATGTCGTCGACGACCTTCGGCGGGTCGTTGTAGTCGTAGACGGGCTGGCCCTCGAAGGCGGCGCGCAACGCGGGTTCCCAGCGCGAGACTTGGCCGAAGCTGCCGACCGGAAGCTTGAGGCGCTCGTCGTAGAGCAGGGCGAAGCACGTCTTCAGCTCCCACACGAAGTCACACCAGTCGGCGTGGGTCAGCTCCACCACCGTCTGGGCGTCGGCCTCGCCAGGCGAGATGTCGATGCCCTTGGCAGTCGGTGTGTACGTGTAGGCGCGACCGTCGTCGAGGCGGAAGGCGATCGGCCGGCAGCGACCCAGGTGGGCGGCGGCCAGCTTGCCGTTGCCGCCCGCCAGACGCTCCGGCAGGTCCTCGAGGTGGAACTCGTCGAAGTCGATGGGGCCGAAGCGTTCGCTCATGTGTGCGCCGCCTTCGGCGGCTGCCCGTGAGACCTCATCGCGCTATTCATTGGTTCGCTCGCTTTCGCTC
>JAFAUA010000429.1 GCA_019243595.1 Acidimicrobiia bacterium | reverse complement strand
TGATCACGGCGCCGAACGAGGCGGCGTTGACGGCGAACACCAGGCTGTAGGACCCGGCCAGGATGGCGACGCCCGCCAGCGCGGGGCCGATCACCCGGCCGAAGTTGTACTGGGCGGCACCCAGACTCATGGCCGCCAGCAGCTCCTCCTGGCGCACCAGTTCGGGGATGATCGCCTGGTAGGCGGGAATGCCGAGCGAGGTGAGGCACCCGCCGAGGAAGACGAGAGCGGTCACGAGCCACGGCTCCCCGTGGCCGGTCGCCACCGCCACCGCGAGGAGCGCCGCGAAGAACGTCTCACCGATCGTGGTGCCGATGAAGTACCGGCGCCGGTCGACCCGGTCGGCGAGCGCGCCACCCACGGGCGAGAAGATGCCGATCGGGATGAAGGCGGCGGCCGCCACGATCCCCGTCCACGCGCTCTTCCCCGTCGCCTCGGTCACCAGTGCGCCGACGGCGACCGTTTGCATCCACGACCCGACGTTCGACACGAGCGCCGCCGTCCAGATCAGGGCGAAGTTCTTCCTCCGCAGCGGCTGCAGCGAGGACAGGGCCACCCAGGTGAGGATAGGGACGACTGCGAATCTTTGAGTGCGTGCTCAACCTTTTCCGTCGTCCGTGCCTCTGGTGGGGGAGATGGGGGGCACAGTCGTGACGGATTCGAGGCGGGCGGATCTCGATCTCCACCCGGTTGAGGACGATGACACGTTCGAAGAGCTTTTCCAGGCCCACAAGGGCTACGCCTACCGGCTCGCGCTGCTGCTGTGTGGCGGAGACACGGCGACCGCGGAGGACGCGGTGAGCGAGGCGTTCGCCCAGGTGCTGCCCCGTTGGCGCGCCGGTGCCGTTGACGACTTCGGCGCCTACCTCCGCCGCAGCGTCGTGAACCAGGTCAAGCGGACCTTCCTCCGCCGCGGTTTCCAGCGCAGGAGTGAAGCCAAGCTCGAGTTGCCTGCGGCATACGGCCCCGAGGACCAGGTCGTACGGCGACAAGTCGTGTGGGCCGCGCTGCGCGGGCTTTCTCCAAAGCAGCGAGCCGCCGTCGTCCTGCACTACTACGAGGCTCTTCCTGTCGACGAGGTCGCAGAGGCCATGGGGACGAGTGTGGGGACAGCCAAGTCGCACTTGTCCCGGGGACGGGACGCGTTGCGCGAACTGTTGGGGGACCGCCCGTGAACCGCGAACCGTTCGACGACCGCCTCTCTATGGAGCTGCGCTCCCTGGTCGAGGACGCCAACCCTCCGCCGACCCTCCGCCCCGCGACCGGCGCAGTGGTGCGCCGGCTGCCGCGCCCGCTGATCCTCATGGGCTCAGTGGCCGCAGCTATCGCCGTCCTCGTCGCATTGCTCGTGTCAGGCGGCTCAGGCACCCCGAACCGTCAGAACGTGGCATCGGAGGGCGGGGCCACCACGACGAGCGAGGCAGGCCAACTCCTTCCCGTCGTGGGCGCCCCCGGATCCACGACCGTGCCCGTGTCGACGAGCGTGCCACGACACGGCACGACGACGCTGCCGAAGGTCGTCGGCAACCCGACGACGACCACGACACCAACGCGCACGCTCGCGGGTACCGATTATCCGCTTGGCGCCTACATCTATTGGCAGATAACGCCGGGTCCCGACGGCAACGTGTGGGCGGTGTCCACAGTGGACGTCGCCCGGATCACACCCACAGGTTCGGTCACCAAATTCCCGTTCCATCCGTCCGCTCAGTACAGCGGTCCCGATGGCATCACCGCCGGCCCTGACGGCAATCTCTGGTTCACGGAGAACGGACCCGGCAAGATCGGCCGCATCACACCAAGCGGTCAGATCACCGAGTACCCCGCGGCCGTCAGTTTCTCGATCGCGGCCGGATCCGATGGCGCTCTTTGGTTCGCATCGGGCCAGGGCATCGGACGGATGACGACGTCGGGAACGGTGAAGACCTTCCCGACTTCGGGACATCCCGGGAGCATCACCCGTGGCCCAGACGGCAACGTGTGGTTCGCCGAGGACATCTCGAAGATCGGCCGGATCACGCCCGGCGGCGTGGTGACCGAATACTCCGTCGAGCACGCTCCCTCAGCCCTCACGCCAGGCCCCGACGGCAACGTGTGGTTCTACGGCAGTGGTGGCGTCGGCCGCATCACGTCGGCGGGCCAGCTCAAGGAGTTCGACGCGCCCGACGCCACCTACGCATGGGGCAGCGGTATCACCGCAGCGGCCGACGGCAATCTGTGGTTCATCGACAGCCCCGGTCACTCGGCCTTTCGCGTGACGACTGCTGGCGTCGTCACCCGGTTCGACGTGCGCGCCCAGGATGCCAACCAGTTCAGCCTTGCCGCTGGACCGGGCGGGTCGCTCTGGATGACGGGGAGCGACGGCGCGCTGAAGTTCTCGCTGCCGGCGACCTAAAGCGCTAGGAGCGGTTGCCGGCGCTGACGACGCCCTTGCGGTTGAGGGCGACTCGGAGGTCGTGGAGGTTGGTGGCGCCGAGGGCGGCACCGTCCATGTCGACGACGCCTCGCTCGACGAGCTTGGCCAGGTGCTGGTCGAAGGTCTGCATGCCGTAGTACTCGCCGTCGGCGATGATCTCGGAGATGTCGCCGCCGAGTTGGGGCTCGGCGATGCACTGGGCGATACGGCCGTTGGCGACCATGACCTCGAGAGCGGCGACGCGCCCTTCCTTGTCGGCCCGGGGCACGAGCCGCTGGCAGACGATGCCCTTGAGCGCCCCGGCCAGGGCGATGCGGACCTGCTTCTGCTTGTGAGGCGGGAAGAAGTCGACGATGCGGTTGACGGTCTCCATGGCGTCGATGGTGTGCAGCG